>SCUY01000163.1 GCA_004322525.1 Lysobacter sp.
CGCGCGCGCATCATGCCCACCTTTCCACCCTCGGGCGCGGTTTCCTTCGCGGTGCCGACGTCGTAGCGGACCAGCTTGCCGCCTTCGAACATGAAGCCGAATTCGCTGCCGTTCGCGGCCCATTTCGGCACCAGGTAGCCACAGGTGTCGGCCGTGATCGTATCGCCCTTGAGCTCGCCGCCCCATGCCTTGCGCGCTTCGTCGGCGGTCATGCCAAAACGCAGGTCACCGTAGCCGTCAAAGCGCGTCAAGGCAGCGTCAGCTGGAGCCTTTACAGCGGGCGCGGGAACGGACTCGGGCGTCGGCGCTGCGGATGCGGTTCGCGCAGGCACGGGCACTGTCGGAGTGTTCGCCGCATCGGCCGGTGCCGGAGCGCGCGAACAGGCACACAGCGCGGAAAGCAGGACGATCAACGCGGCAGATCTCATCGGCAGGCCCCGGCGGCAGTCGATCCGCAGCCTACCTGAATGCGGTGAACCCGCCGCGAAACCTCAACGCTGTCCGCCGCCGCGGAAATTCTTTTGAAGGCCGGCCCAGCACGCCTGGTAATCACGCTGGCGATGTGCGGCGTCGACGGCCTGCTGCGTCGGGCGGATCACCGAACGCGCCTCGAACATGAAGGCCATCGTGCCGGTGATGACGTCGGGCTTCGACAGGTCGACATTGCTCGCCTTCTCGAACGTGGCCGCATCCGGGCCGTGCCCGGTCATCGCGTTGTGCAGCGAGCAGCCGCCCGGCGCGAAACCTTCGGCCTTGGCGTCGTACACGCCATGGATGAGGCCCATGAATTCGCTGGCGATGTTGCGATGGAACCACGGCGGGCGGAACGTGTCCTGCGCGACGAGCCAGCGCGGCGGGAAGATCACGAAATCCATGTTACCCACCCCCGGCGTGTCGCTCGGGCTCGTGAGCACCAGGAAGATCGACGGGTCGGGATGATCAAAGCTGATCGAGCCGATGGCGTTGAAGCGGCGCAGGTCGTACTTGTACGGCGTGTAGTTGCCATGCCAGCCGACCACGTCGATCGGCGAATGGCCGATGTCCGCGCGCCACAGGTGGCTCTGGAATTTCGCGACCAACTCGAAGTCGCCATCCACATCCTCGAACGCGGCGGTGGGCGCGAGGAAGTCACGCGGATTACCCAGGCCGTTCGAACCGATCGGACCGAGGTCGGGCAGGCGAAGGTGCGCGCCGAAGTTCTCGCAGACGTAACCACGCGCGCTGCCATCGGGCAGCTTCACCGCGAAACGTATGCCGCGCGGAATCACCGCCACTTCCTGCGGCTCGATTTCCAGCACACCGCATTCGGTCTCGATATGCAGGCGGCCCTGCTGCGGGACGATCAGCATCTCGCCATCCGCGTTGTAGAACCAGCGGCCCTGCATGTCGCGATTGGCGGCATAAAGATGCACGCCGATGCCCGCATGCGAGGCGGCGCAACCGTTGCCTGCCATGGTGAACAGGCCATCCAGAAAGTCGAAGGAATCCTCACCGCCCGGCATCGGCAGCGGGCTCCAGCGCATCTGGTCGGGGCTCACCGGGCCGGTGTCGAAATCGTTGTGGAAGGTGGCCGCCGCGCGGCCTTCATAGCGCGAGAAAGGCCCATGCATCGCCGCCGGGCGGATGCGGTAGAGCCAGCTGCGGCGGTTCTCGCTGCGCGGCGCGGTGAATGCCGTGCCCGAGATCTGCTCCGCGTATAGGCCATGCGCGACGCGCTGCGGCGAATTGCGCCCGACCGGCAATGTGCCGGCGAGCGCCTCGGTGGCGAATTCGTTGCCGAAGCCGGACTGGGTGCCGGTGGATCGGATCGTCATTGCGATCTCTCTCTGGTCTGGCGCACTTGAAGCCCCTTTGGGGAGGCCCGGTCTGTCGCGACACTAGCCGTCAAAGAACCCCACGCTTCATCTGGTCGCGTTCGATGCTTTCGAACAGCGCCTGGAAGTTGCCTTCGCCGAAACCTTCATTGCCCTTGCGCTGGATGATCTCGAAAAAGATCGGGCCGATCGCATTGGTGGTGAAGATCTGCAGCAGCTTGCGGCTCTTGGTCTCCGGGTCGGCGTCGATCAGGATCTTGTTTGCACGCAGGCGTTCGACATCCTCGCCATGGTTGGGAATGCGCTGGTCGATCACGTCGAAATAGGTGTCCGGCGTATCGAGGAAGCTGACGCCCTGCGCGCGCATCGCGTCGATGGTGGCGTAGATGTCGTCGGTGAAGCAGGCGATATGCTGGATGCCCTCGCCCTTGTAGGCGTCGAGGTATTCGTTGATCTGGCTCTTCGGGTCGTTGGACTCGTTGAGCGGAATGCGCACGATGCCGTCCGGCGCGGTCATCGCCTTCGACACCAGCCCCGTCTTGACGCCCTTGATGTCGAAGTAGCGGATCTCGCGGAAGTTGAACAGCCGCTCGTAGTAGTCCGACCACTTCTGCATGTTGCCGAAGTAGAGGTTGTGGGTTAGGTGGTCGATGAAGGTCAGCCCGAAGCCGGCCGGGTTCTGGTCGACGCCCTCGATCGGCGCGTAGTCGCCGTCGTAGATGTTTCCGTTCGCGCCGTAGCGGTCGACGAGATACAGCATGCAGTCGCCGATACCCTTCACCACCGGCGCGTCGACGGCCTTCGTCCCGGGCTTGTGGTCGATCGCCTCGCCACCGTTGCCGAGCACGACCTGGCAGACCTCCGCCGCGGGCTTGCTGAAGCGGATGGCGAAACCGCAGGCGCTGGGCCCGTGCGCGCGGGCGAAGTCGGCGGCGAAGCTGTCCGGATCCTCGTTGACGAGGAAGTTGACGCCGCCCTGGCGATACACGGTGATCGGCCTCGACACATGGCGCATCACCGCGGTGAAGCCGAGCCTGCGGACATAGTCGTGCAGCAGCGCGGCCTGCCCCTGCGGTGCGGCGAACTCGACGAATTCGAAGCCGTTGATGCCCAGCGGGTTTTCAAACGTGGTGGGCTGCATGCCGAGATTGGGCTGCGCGTTCATGGCGGAACTCCTGGTCGATCACCGGATCGGTACACGGCGGGGGAACGGGGCCAACGCGTCGGTGGCGCTTGCGGTGGCGGGCACGTGCTTTATAGTTTCAGATGAAACTACTTGCAAGGCACGCCGCAGCATGTCCTCCGTCCCGATGCCCCCCGCCGGCCTCGACCTCGAGCACTTCCTGCCTTACCGGCTCTCGGTACTGAGCAACCGGGTGAGCGGCGCCATCGCGCGGATGTATTCAGAGCGCTTCGGGCTGGGCGTCACCGAATGGCGCGTGATGGCGGTGCTGGGGCGCTACCCGGGCCTGTCGGCCGGCGAGGTCGCGCAACGCACGGCGATGGACAAGGTGGCGGTGAGCCGTGCGGTGGCCGGGCTGGTGGATGCCGGGCACGTTGAACGGCAGACACATGACGAGGACCGCCGGCGCTCGGTGCTGCGGCTTTCTGCTGCGGGGCGGGCGATCTTCGACGAGGTCGCACCCCTCGCCATGGCCTTCGAGCGACGCCTGCTCGACGGCATGGCCCCGTCCGAGCGCGACGTGCTGTTCGGCCTGCTCGACCGGCTCGACGAACTGGAGCTGCAGGCCGAGGCCGACCTCGGCACTTGAACGCGAATGCTGCACAAAGAAAAAGGCGGCCCGGAGGCCGCCTTTTTCTTATCACCAGAGCGATCGGTTACTTGGTGCCGTGCATCAGGCGCTGCACCAGCGGCGCGATGAGGAAGAGCAGCAAGCCCGAGCCAGCCAGCAGGTAGAAGCCGGTCGTGTAGGCCGACAATGCCGATGCTGTCGTCATGCCACCTTCGCCGCTGGCCTCGCCCGCGAAGATGCCGGCCAGGTTGTTGCCGATCGCGATCGACAGGAACCAGCAGCCCATCGCGAATCCAGCCGAGCGCGCCGGGGCGAGCTTGGTGGTCATCGAGAGGCCGATGGGCGACAGGGCGAGTTCGCCGATCGACTGGATCACGTAGACCATGAACAACGTCCAGAACGGGATCTTCAGGGTCTGCGGGTCGACCAGTTCGGTCAGCGCGAACATCAGCAGGAGAAACGCGAGGCCGTTGAAGATCAGGCCCAGGCCGAACTTGCGGGGGATCGACGGATTCGCGCGGCCCAGGCGCACCCAAAGCCAGGCCATGACCGGCGCGAGCAGGATGATCGCCACCGAGTTCACCGACTGGAACCAGGCGGTCGGGAAGATCCAGCCGCCAAGATCGCGATTGACGATCTTTTCCGCGAGGAAGTTGAACGAACTGCCAGCCTGCTCGAAGAACGCCCAGAACAACACGTTGAAGATGAAGATGATCAGCATCGCGAAGACCTTGTCGCGCGCGACCGTGCCTTCGCGGATCCCCTCGGCCACCAGCATGATGGCCGGGACGATGATCAGCGCCATCAGGATGTACTGCAGCGTATGCGCGCTGATCGTCAGCAGGAAGTAGAACGCCGGGACACCGAGCACAAGCCCGCCGAGTGCCACCATCAGCATGCGCCCCAGGCCTTCGTTGCCGACGGGCGGCAGGCCAAGACCCTTGAGCTGGCCGCGACCCATCCAGAACCAGAGCAGGCTGAGGATCATGCCCACCCCTGCCGAGATGAACACCACTTTGTAGGCCGGCATCCCCTCGGCGCCGAACACCTGCTGCGCGAGGTACTGGGTGATCAGGGGCGAGATCATCGCGCCCAGGTTGATGCCCATGTAGAAGATGGTGAAACCCGAATCACGACGCTGGTCATCGGCCGCATACAGCTTGCCCACCATGGTCGAGATGATCGGCTTGAACAGCCCGTTGCCGACGATGATCGTGGCGAGCCCGAGCTTGAACACCGTTTCGCTGGGGACCGCGATCATGAACAGGCCAAGTGCCATGATCACCGCGCCCAGCAGGATTGAACGCTGGTAGCCGATCAGCTTGTCGGCGATCCAGCCACCGAAAATCGCGCCGGCGTACACCAGGGCCAGGTAGGCGCCATAGAGTTCGCTCGCCGGCTTCTCGCCCGTCGGGTCGCCGTTGTGGAACTGCGCGACGATGTACAGCACGAGCGCCCAGCGGATGCCGTAGAACGCGAAGCGCTCGAAGAACTCCGACATGAAGAGCATCCACAGCGGCCGTGGATGGCCCAGCACCTGCGGAAAATCAGGGGGTGGGCTGGAGGCGCCGCCGGGAAAATGCAGCGGCGGGCCCATCGGTTCGGCGGCGTCGGGTACTTGCGCACTCATTCGGTGATTCCTGGAAGGCCTTCGGGATATCGCCGCACGGGCGATGCGGGCAGGTGCAGCCGGCCGAGCATGTCCGAACGCCGTGCAAGGCGTCAACGACGCGACGATGCTGCGCTGCAGCAGCCCCTAGGAAGATCCCTCGTGAGGTGCAACATCCAGCCCGATCCGGGTCCGCACCTCGAACAGCTCGGGGAAGAAGGTGAGCTCGAGTGCCTGTTTCAGGAAACCGACCCCCGAGGAGCCCCCGGTGCCGCGCTTGAAGCCGATGATCCGCATCACCGTACGCATGTGGCGGAAGCGCCAGAGCTGGAACTGGGTCTCCAGATCGACCAGATCCTCGCAGAGCTGGTACGTGGCCCAGTGGGTGGCCGCCTCTCCGTAGATACGTTCGAAGACGGGCAGCAGCGCGGGGTCGGAGACGTGGGCGACGGACCAGTCGCGTTCCAGATGGTGCGCCGGCACCGGATGACCCTGGCGGGCCAGGAAGCGCAGCGCCTCGTCGTAAAGGCTGGGCGCGGCAAGCGCGTCCTCGAGCATTTCCCGGGCGGCGGCGTCGTGCGCGAACACTTTCAGCATGCCGGCGTTCTTGTTGCCTAGCAGGAACTCGATCGCCCGGTACTGCAACGACTGGAAACCCGACGACGGCCCGAGGATGTCCCGGAAGCGCATGTAGTCGGAGGGCGTGAGCGTCTCCAGCACGCTCCACATCTCGGTGAGCTGGCGCAGGATCGCCTTGCAGCGGGCGAACACCTTCTGGCAGGCGCCTACGTCATCCGCGCGCAGGAAAGCCACCGCGGCGCGCAGCTCGTGGATCATCAGCTTCATCCACAGCTCGCTGACCTGGTGCTGGGCAATGAACAGCATCTCGTCGTGCTGCGGTGGCTCGGACAACGGTTGCTGCGCCGAGAGCAGACGGTCGAGTTGCAGGTAGCCGGCGTAACTCAGCTGACCGGACAGGTCCGTATGGACTCCGCTCTCCAGCGGGCGCTGGTTGTTCTCGACGCTCATGGCTGATTCCCTCTGCCGGCCGCGCAGCGTACCGCACGGCCCGGGCAGGCCGTGGCATCGGTCCACTGCGGTATTGAGCCGCCGCCCCTGCCGCATCGGCCGGCGGCCGGCGGCCGGCTGTCCACATGGCGCAGCGCGCAATGCCGCTTAACAGCACCACCGCTAGAATCGGCACTTTCCGATCACCGGCGCCCCACCTGATGACGCTCGCCGCGAGTTTTGAAATCGAGTACCTGCAATACCTTGGGCCCGATGGCCAGCCCGTCGCCGAATTTCCTGACGCCTTCCGCGACGCCGCGCAGCTGCTCCCGTTGTTCAAGCAGATGCTCTACGTGCGCACCTTCGACACCAAGGCGATCGCGCTGCAGCGCACCGGCAAGCTCGGCACGTATGCCGCCTGCCTCGGCCACGAGGCCACGCACGTCGGCATCGGCGCATCGATGCGCCCCGAGGACGTGTTCGCGCCGAGCTATCGCGAATACGGCGCGCAGTTCATGCGCGGCGTGCGTCCGCGCGACGTACTGATGTACTGGGGCGGCGACGAGCGCGGCAATGACTTCGCCGGCCCGAAACATGACTACCCCTGGTGCGTGCCGATCTCCACGCAGTGCCTGATGGCGTCCGGCGCGGCGCTCGCCTTCAAGCTGCGCAACGAACCGCGCGTCGCGGTGGCCTGCTGCGGTGACGGTGGCTCGTCGAAAACCGATTTCTACGCCGGCCTCAATGCATCCGGCGCGTTCACCTCGCCGCTCGTGCTCTGCGTCATCAACAACGGCTGGGCGATTTCCGTGCCGCGCGGCGCGCAGACCGGCGCCAAGACGCTCGCGCAGAAGGGTCTGGCCGGTGGCCTGTACTGCCTGCAGGTCGATGGCAATGATTTGATCGCCGTGCTCGAGGCGATGCGCCGCGCCACCGAGCGCGCGCGCAGCGGCCAGGGCGGCAGCGTCATCGAGTTCATGACCTATCGCCTGCACGACCACACCACCGCCGACGACGCGCGTCGCTACCGCGGCGAGCAGGAGGTCAAGGATGCCTGGACGCGCGAGCCGCACCTGCGCCTGCGCAAGTACCTCACCGACCAGAAGCTCTGGGACGAGGAACAGGAGAAGGCGTGGATCGAGGAGTGCGGCAAGCTCATCGACGTCGAGATCAACGCCTATCTGGAATGCCCGGTGCAGCCTGTTGAAGCCATGTTCGACTACCTCTACGGCGACATGCCGGAAGACGTGCGTGCCCAGCGCGAGTACGCGATCTCGCTGGAGAATCGTCGATGAACGCGCAGGTCAAAGCAGAAGCAAATGCCATCACCCTCATTGAAGCGGTAACGCAGGCGCTCGCCTATGAGATGCGCAACGACCCGAGCGTGCTCGTGCTCGGTGAGGACGTCGGCGTCAATGGTGGCGTGTTCCGCGCCACCGCCGGCCTGCATGCGCAGTTCGGTTCGCAGCGCGTCATCGATACGCCGCTCGACGAAACGACGATCGCCGGCCTCACCGTGGGCCTCGCGTCCCAAGGCATGAAGCCCGTCGCCGAGGCGCAGTTCGACGGCTTCATGTACCCGATGGTCGACTTCATCGTCTGCCACGCCGCACGCATGCGTTACCGCACGCGTGGCCGGCTGACGTGCCCGATGGTGCTGCGCGTGCCGTGGGGCGGTGGCATCCGCGCGCCGGAGCACCACAGCGAAGCGAACGAGGCGATCTTCACCAACGTGCCGGGCCTGCGCGTGGTGATGCCGTCGTCGCCACAACGCGCCTACGGCATGCTGCTGTCGGCGATCCGCGATCCCGACCCGGTGATCTTCTTTGAGCCCAAGCGCATCTACCGCCAGTACAAGGAAGTCGTCGCCGACGATGGCGAAGCGCTGCCGCTGGACGTCTGCTACGTGCTGCGCGACGGCAGCGACCTGACGCTGGTGACATGGGGTGCGCAGGTCAAGGAAACGCTCGAGGCCGCGGAGAAGCTCGCGGGCGAAGGCATCAGCTGTGAAGTGATTGACGTGGCCACGCTGCGCCCGCTCGACTTCGCGACCATCGCCGAATCCGTCGCGAAGACCGGGCGCTGCGTGATCGTGCACGAGGCCCCCAAGACCGCGGGCTTCGGCGCCGAGATTGCTGCGCGGCTCGCGGAGGAGTCCATGTTCGACCTCCTCGCGCCGGTCGAACGCGTCACCGGCTACGACACGCACATCCCGCTGTTCCGGCTGGAAATGAAGTATCTGCCCAGCGTCGACCGCATCGTCGTCGCCGCGAAGCGCGCGATGGCGGCCGGCTGATGCCCCTCAACGAATCCACAGAGTGCGACGCATGACCACCAAGAAGACCTTCCTGCTTCCCGATCTCGGCGAAGGCCTGCCGGACGCGACCATCGTCGAGTGGTACGTCAAGGAAGGCGACGTCATCCGCCTCGATGACAACCTCGTGTCGATGGAAACCGCGAAGGCGGTCGTCGACGTGCCCTCGCCGGTCTCGGGCAAGGTGCTGCGCCTGTCAGGCGGCCCTGGCGACATCGTAGTGACCGGCACCATGCTGGCCGAGTTCGAGCCCGACCCGTCGATGCCGCAGCGTGCGGAAGGACAGGACACCGGCCATCACCACGGTGGCCAGGCCGCGCAGACGCACGGGGGCGCCGGTACCGACGCACCCACCGGCAACGGTCACAAGGTGATCGCCTCCGACGAGGGCGGCGTGATCAGCGATGACGCGCGGCCGGCGCCGAAGGGCGAACCGGGCCCGGAACGTGCCGATGCCGGCACCGTGGTCGGCGCGATGCAGTCATCCGACTCGGTTCGCAGCGAATCCGCGGTCGCCGTCGGGGGTGTCAAGGCGATGCCGGCGGTGCGTGCGCTGGCGCGAAAGCTGGGGGTCGATATCAGCCGCGTGCGCGCCAGCGGCGCCGAGGGCGTGGTGACGATGGACGACGTGAAGCGCGCCGCGGCGGATGGCTCGGCGCGAGCGGGCAACTCCCAAGCAGCGCCGCGGGCGGCGGATCGTGCGGCAATGGCAGCTTCGCAGCAGTCGCAGCAGGCCGCATCGCAGCAGGCACAGCGCTCGACGCTCTCGCAGTCCGGCAAGCCGATGCGCACGCAGCCGCCGGGAGTGACCGCGACCGGCCAGCCGGAACAGCTCAAGGGCGTGCGCCGCAACATGGCGCGCGTCATGGCCGACGCGCATGCGAAGGTGGTGCCGACGACGCTCGTCGACGATGCCGACCTGCACGCCTGGATCGGCAAGCAGGACATCACCGCCCGCCTGGTACGCGCGATTGTCGCCGCGTGCAAGGATGTGCCGGCACTCAATGCCTGGTTCGATGGCGAGGCGCTGACGCGCACGCTGCATCCGCATGTCGACATCGGCATCGCGGTGGATACCGACGACGGCCTGTTCGTGCCCGCGCTGCGCAATGCGGACATGCTCGATGGTGCCGGCATCCGCACCGCGATCCAGCGCCTGCGCGCGCAGGTGCAGGATCGTTCGATCCCGCCGAGCGAACTTGCCGGCTACACGATCTCGCTGTCGAACTTCGGCATGTTCGCGGGTCGCTATGCAACGCCCGTCGTGGTGCCGCCATGCGTGGCGATCATCGGTGCCGGCAAGCTCTCGCATGACGTGGTCGCGGTGATCGGCGGCATCGAGGTGCACCGTCGCATGCCGATCTCGCTCACATTCGACCACCGCGCCTGCACCGGTGGGGAGGCCGCACGCTTCCTCAAGGCGCTGCTCGACGACATGGCGCTGCCGAGCTGAGGCGTGCCCGCGCCTGATCCTGCACGGCGCAGCGCTCCGGCCTGCGCCGTTTCTGTTTCCGCACTCCATGCGAAGGAGCCCACCGGCGCCGCGGCGGGTGATTGATTACGCGCCGGACAGCCGCGGCGCTGCTGCCGATGTCATGGCGCCCGGCTAGAATCGGCCGCCCCCGCCGGAGCCGACCATGAAGCGCGTCCTGTTCGTCTGTGTCGAGAATGCCAACCGCAGCCAGATGGCCGAGGCGTTCGCCCGCATGCACGGCGGCGGCGGCGTGGAAGCGCTGAGCGCGGGATCGCGGCCGTCGGCGCGCATCAACCCCAAGGCGGTCCGCTTCATGGCCGAACGCGGTTATGACCTCGCTGCGCACGGGTCGAAATCCCTCGACGACGTGGCCGGCGACTTCGATGCGGTGGTCACGATGGGCTGCGGAGATGCCTGTCCGTTGATCCTTGCAAGGCAGCGAATCGACTGGGCACTGCCCGATCCGCGCGACATGGATGACGAGGCTTACCGCGCGGTGCGCGATGACATCGAGGCACGCGTGCGCGCGCTGCTGGCCGCACTGTGATGCCATTGTCGCGACGCCTGCTCGCCGAGTTCGTCGGCACGCTGCTGCTGCTCGCCACGGTGGTCGGGTCCGGCACGATGGGCATGGACCTTTCCGAGGGAAACCGCGGCGTGGCGCTGCTCGCCAATGCGGGCGCAACCGCAGGCATGCTCTACGTGCTGATCGCGCTGCTCGGGCCGGTTTCCGGCGCCCACTTGAACCCGGCGGTGACGCTGGTGTTCCGCGCCCGCGGCGCCCTGGGCAACCGCGAGGCGCTGGCTTACGTCATCGCCCAGATTATCGGTGCGCTCGCGGGTGTCGTGCTCGCGCATCTCATGTTCGGCCTCGAGATCGTGCAGTGGGGCGACCATGCACGCACCGGCGCGTCGCAATGGCTGAGCGAAGGGGTGGCGACATTCGGCCTTGTGTTGACGATCCTGCTCGGGCTGCAGCGTCGCCCCGCCGCAATGCCCGTGCTCGTCGCGGCCTACATCTTCGCGGCGTACTGGTTTACCGCGAGCACGTCGTTCGCCAATCCGGCGGTGACGATCGCACGTTCGCTCACGCGCACCTTCGCCGGCATCCGGCCCGATGACATTCCCGGATTCATTGCCGCGCAATGCGTTGGTGCAGTGCTGGCGATGCTGCTGGCAAAGGCGCTTGCGCCCGAAGTGGTGCGTAACGACCCGGCCGGATGAGCCGACGCTGTCGCAACAACTCATCACTCAATAGGCGAACTCGCGGAACACCGGCTCCACACGTCCATTCCATGTGCCATGGAAAAGCTCGAGCTTGCGCTCGGCGGGCGAGATGCCGGCCTCGGCCAGTTCCATGAGCGGCGCGAGAAAGATCGACTCGTCCACGCCATGCGCGTTCAGACGGGCGCGACGGCGCAGCCCCTGCGCGGAGATCGCCAGAGAGCGGCGCGCGAGGTCGAGCACGGTGCCGCCGCGAAACGGCAGGCCAAGCGCATGCCTGGGCACACCATCGCGCAAGGCATGGCGCTCCTCGAGGGTGAAATCCTTGACGAGATCCCAGGCGGCATCGAGCGCCTCGTCGTCGTAGAGCAGGCCCACCCAGTACGCGGGCAGTGCGCAGATGCGGTTCCACGGGCCGGCATCGGCGCCGCGCATCTCCAGGTACTTCTTCAGGCGTACTTCCGGGAACGCGGTGGTGCCGTGATCGGCCCAGTCCTGCATCGTCGGGCGGAAGCCCGGCCGCGCCGGCAGTTTTCCGTCCATGTAGTCGCGGAATGACTGCCCGCTGGCATCGATGTATTCGCCATCGCGATAGACGAAGTACATCGGCACGTCGAGCAGGTAATCGACATAGCGCTCGTAACCGAAGCCGTCGTCGAACACGAAATCGAGCAGGCCGGTGCGGCCTGCGTCGGTGTCGGTCCAGATGTGCGAACGGTAGGAGAGGAAACCATTGGGCTTGCCTTCCGTGAACGGCGAATCGGCGAACAGCGCGGTGGCGACGGGCTGCAGCGCGAGCGAGACCCGGAACTTCTTCACCATGTCGGCCTCACTGCCGACATCGAGGTTGACCTGCACGGTGCACGTGCGCGTCATCATGTCGAGGCCAAGCGTGCCGACCTTCGGCATGTAGTCACGCATGATCCTGTAGCGGCCTTTGGGCATCCACGGCATTTCGTCGCGGCGCCATTTCGGCTGGAAACCCATGCCCAGGAAGCCCAGCCCCATCGGCTCGGCGACGGCGCGCACTTCGTTGAGATGCTCGCCGGCCTCGCGGCAGGTCTGGTGCAGGTGCGCGAGCGGCGCACCGGAAAGCTCGAGCTGGCCAGCCGGCTCCAGCGAAACCGAGGCATCGTTCTTGGTCAGCGCGATGATGCGGCCATGTTCCTCCACCGGCGCCCAGCCAAAACGCGTCAACCCCTTCAGCAGCGCCTCGATGCCGCGCTCGCCCTCGAATGTCGGCGCATGCAGGTCATCGGTGCGGAAGCCGAACTTCTCGTGCTCGGTGCCGATGCGCCAGTCATCGCGCGTCCGGATGCCCGACTCCAGATACTCGACGAGCTCGGCGCGCGAGGTGATCTCGACATCCTTGACATGGCTGGGGCCGGACACGTGCACCTCGTCGATCCCGCGGGGCGCGGGAGGCCTGCCAGTCTAGCGGTGCGAGGTGCAGGCGACTGTCGCGCCCGGCAGCCGTCTGCGTTGCGCGCATGGAGACAGCCGGGCAGGCCTGTCCCACGGCCTAGAATGCGCCGATGCCTGCACGCCGCCATGACCTGATGCCCAGCGTGGCCGCGCTGCTGCTGTCCATCGCGATGCCGGCCGGCGCGTCAACGCTCGAGCGCGGCAATGGGCCGGAACCGTCGACGCTGGATGCGCACAAGTGCCAGGAAGTCGCCTGCGGGAATGTACTGCGCGACCTCTACGAAGGGCTTGTCACCGAGGATGCGCGTGGCCGGCTGGTACCTGGCATCGCCGAGCACTGGCGCGTGTCGGCCGACGGCCGCACATGGACGTTCCGGCTTCGCGACGGCCTGCGCTGGAGTAACGGCGAGGCTCTTGATGCACCGCAGGTGGTGGCGAGCTTCCGCCGTGCATTCTCCCCGGCCACCGCCGCGCCCTTCGGCGAACTGTTCGATGCGCTGCATAACGCGCAGGCGGTGCAGGCCGGGCGTGTCGCGGCCACGGCGCTGGGTGTCGATGCGCCGGATCCGCGGACGGTGGTGTTCCGTCTCGATCGCAGCGCGGCGCTGCCCGCCCTGCTGACCCTGCCGATCGCGTTCCCGGTCTACCTGCCCGCTATTGCACGGTATGGCGCGCAGTACACGCGCCCCGGCCACCTGGTGTCGAACGGCGCTTACCGGCTCTCGGCATGGACCCCGCAGGCGAATCTCATCGTCGAGCGCAACCTGCGTTTTCACGATGCATCCAACGTCGCCACCGCACGCGTGCGTTTCCACGTCACCGAGGATGCCGCGGCCGAGCTTCAACGATTCGCCGCAGGTGACCTGCACATCACCGAAGCGGTGCCGCCGCAGCCGCTTGCCTCCCTGCGCGCGCGCTTTGGCGACCGGTTGCGGCTGGCGCCCTACATCGGCGCGTTCTGGCTGGGCATCACTCTCACGCGCCCTCCGTTCGCCGATGGTGATTGCATCGCCACGCCTGCCTACCCGCGGCAGATGGCGGGCGACGGCCTTTCGCCATCGCGGAGCGGGTGCCTGGATCGCGGCCACGCGCTTCGCCGTGCACTCTCACTGGCGGTCGATCGCGACATTCTCACGCGACATGTCACGGGCTTCGGCGAAATGCCCGCATTCGGCGTGGTGCCGCCGGGCATCGAAGGTTATCCATCCGCGTCCGTGCACTGGTCAGGGCTCACGCAGGCCGAGCGCGAGCGACGTGCGCGCGATCTCTACCGCGCAGCCGGCTACGGCCCGCGGCATCCGCTCGAGATCGAGTTGCGCTACAACACGTCGACCCCGCATCGTCGCCTCGCGCTCGCGGTCGCGGCGATGTGGCGCGACGTGCTCGGGGTGCGCGTGCGGCTGCGCAACGAGGAATGGAAGGTTTTCGTCGGCAATCGCAAGCGGCGTGTGCTCACGCAGGTGTTCCGCGGTGGCTGGATCGCCGATGTGCCCGACGCGCGCAATTTCCTGGTGGCCTTCGGCAGCGATGGCCCGCTCAACTGGACAGGCTTCGATGATCCCGGCTTCCGCGCACGCCTTGCGAAAGCCGACGCCGCACGTTCACCGGTCGCGCGCAGCGCCTGGCTGCACGCGGCGGAAACCCGGCTGCTGCAGGCCGATGCGATCATCCCGCTGTATTTCTACACATCCAAACACCTCGTCGACGCGCGGGTGCGAGGCTTCGAGCCGAATGCGCTCGACCGCCACGCGAGCCGCTGGCTGACCATCGTTCCCTGAAGGAGACATCCATGCGTGCACGCCATTCCGAAACACATCGCGGTGAACATGCCGGCTGGCTGCGTGCCGCGGTGCTCGGCGCGAACGACGGCATCGTCTCGATCTCCGGGCTGGTCGTCGGCGTCTCGGCCGCCGGCGCCGGTACATCGACCGTGCTTGCGACTGGCATCGCGGGCATCGTCGCCGGGGCGATGTCGATGGCGGCGGGCGAATATGTCTCGGTGAAATCGCAGGCGGACGTCGAATCGGCCGACATCGCGAAGGAGCGCCGCGAACTGGCCGAGCAGCCGGAGAGCGAACTCCGCGAGCTCGCCGCGATATGGGAACAGCGCGGCCTGGAGCCGGCGCTGGCGCGCGAGGTGGCCCTGCAGCTTACCGCGCACGACGCGCTGGGCAGCCACGCGCGGGACGAACTCGGCATCACCGAGGCCCTGCGTGCAAGGCCGCTGCAGGCATCGCTGGCATCGGCGGTGGCATTCGTCACCGGCGCGCTGCTGCCGATGGCCGCGGTGATGCTGGCGCCGCCGGGCCGGACGCAGCCGGTGACCATCGCCGTCACCCTGCTGGCGCTGACGATTTCCGGCGCGTTGGCCGGCTGGGCGGGTGGGGCCCCGATGCTGCGCGGAGCGTTGCGGGTGGTGACCTGGGGTGCCCTCGCCATGGCCGCGGCATCGGCCATCGGGCACATCCCCGGCGTGGCCGCCTGATGGCGGTACGACGCCTGCTCTCGCGCCTGGCCGAGGCAGCCGTCACCCTGTGGCTGCTGGCCACGCTGTGCTTCTTCCTGCTGCGGGCGGCGCCGGGTGGGCCGTTCGATACCGAGAAAGCCGCACCACCCGAGGTGCAGGCCGCGCTGGCGGTGCAATACCGCCTCGACCGTCCACTCGTCAGCCAGTACGGCGCGTGGCTTGCGGACGTGGCGCGCGGCGATCTCGGCCCCTCGTTCCAGTACCCCGACTACCGCGTCGGCCAGCTGATCGCCGAGGCTTTGCCGGTCTCCGCGCTCAATGGCGGGCTCGCGCTGCTGCTGTCGTTGCTGGTGGGCATCCCGCTGGGAGCATGGGCTGCATTGCGTGCCGGCAAGCGGGTCGACCGGGGCGTGATGTTCGTCGCCGGGCTGGGGCTGGCCGTGCCGAAGTTCGTCGCCGCACCCATGCTGGTGCTGCTGTTCGCGGTCACGCTGCACTGGCTGCCCGCCGGCGGCTGGGGTGAGGCACGCCATGCGGTACTGCCGGTGATCGCGCTGGCGCTGCCGAACATCGCCTACTGCGCGCGGCTGATGCGGGCATCGATGCTGGAAACGCTCTCGGCCGACTACCTGCGCGCGGCACGCTCGCGTGGCCTGTCATCCGCGCGCCTGCTGTTCTCGCATGCGATGCCATCGGCGCTGCTGCCGATCGTGGCCTGGCTGTCACCCGCGCTCATCAACATCGTCACCGGCTCGGCGGTGGTCGAGCAGGTCTTCGGAATTCCGGGGATGGGCCGCTACTTCGTGCAGGGCGCGCTCAACCGCGACTACACACTGGTGTTGGGGGTGGTGCTCACGGTGGGGGCGCTGATCGTCGCGATCAACACGCTGGTGGACGCCTTGCGGGGCTGGATGGACCCGCGGCTCGAAGCCGAGGCCTAGGGCCGGCCCAGTTCCAGCCAACGCGCGACGACTCCGCGAGCCTCGTCGACACCGAGCTTCGACTCGCCCGAGAACACCTGCACCCCGACCCGCTCCCCGAAGCGTTCCTGCAGCTCGCGGCGCACGGCGGCAAGCGTCTGCATCTGCGCGCCCCGGCCGAGCTTGTCGGCCTTGGTCAGCAGCGCGTGCGAGGGGATGCCGCGCTGGTCGGCATAACCGAGCATCTGCAGGTCGTAGTCCTTCAGCGGATGCCGGATGTCCATCACCACCACCAGCCCCTTCAGCGCCTCGCGGGTCTCGAAGTAGCGCTGCAGGAAGGCCTGCCAGTGCGCCTGCAGATCCTTGGGCACCTTCGCGTAGCCGTAGCCCGGCAGGTCGACCAGGAAGCGGTCGCCCGGCGCCTGGCCGGATTTCGGCGTGAAGTCGAAGAACACCAGCTGCTGGGTGCGGCCGGGGGTCTTGGAGACGCGGGCCAGCGCGTTCTGCTGGCAGATGGCGTTCAGCGCGGTGGACTTGCCTGCATTGGAGCGGCCGGAGAACGCGACTTCGAAGCCGCCATCGGGGGGCAGCTGCTTCACGTTATGCGCCGAAAGCAGGTAGCGGGCGCGCTGGAAAGGGTTCGACATGCCGCTAGGATCGCATGCCGGGCCACGCCGCCCCCGATCCGCGGCGTTCGCGTTGACCCGGCTGGCAGCGGACGCGGATAATTCCAGGGTTCCGGCGCATA
>SCUY01000164.1 GCA_004322525.1 Lysobacter sp.
CCGCACCGGCACGGCGACCATGTCGGCATCGACGCCACGCGGCACCCGGGCGTCGGGGGCATGCACGTACAGCGTGGGCGCACCGCCTTCGCGCACTCTGCCGCGATGGATCGTCGCCAGCCCGGGATCGAGGACCACGCGAAGCGGCGGCAGAAAGGGAGTGTCGTCGCCCAGGCGCACGCTGAGCTGCGGATCATCCACCAGCACGGTGCCCGCACCGGTCATCAACGCTCCCGCGCGCGCGCGCCAGCGCTGCACGTCCAGCCGCGACGCCGGACCGCTGATCCACTTGGAATCTCCATTGGCGAGAGCGGTACGCCCGTCGAGGCTGGTGGCGAGTTTCACCCGCAGCCAGGGACGGCCACGCTGCATGCGCGAGAGGAAACCGCGGTTGAGGGCTTGCGCCTGCGCTTCCATGAGCCCGCTTTCGACCTCCACGCCCGCGGCGCGCAGCTTCTCGAAGCCGGCACCGTCCACTTTCGGGAAGGGATCGCGCAGCGCCGCCACTACGCGCGTCACGCCCGCTGCAATCAGCGCATCCGTGCACGGCCCGGTGCGGCCCATGTGGACGCAGGGTTCCAGCGTGACGTAGGCGGTCGCGCCGCGCGCACGTTCGCCCGCCTGCTCGAGCGCATGGATCTCCGCATGCGGTTCGCCGGCGCGTGCGTGCCAGCCTTCACCGACCATCATCGCGCCCTGCGCGATCACGCATCCCACCACCGGATTCGGCCGGGCCGTGTACAGGCCGTGGGCAGCCAGGCGCAGCGCCTGGGCCATATGTGCATGGTCGATGGTGGAAAAAGAAGGGTTCACTGACATGTCACCGCCCCATCGGGTTCAAGGATGCTGCCGCACGCATCGCGCAACTGACCCGTGCTCATGGACGGCGGCTCGCCCGTACCGAAGCTCAACGCCGACGTCCTTTCTCCGGTTTCGGCTCGTCCTCGCCCAGCAAAGGCAACTGCCCCTCACCGGGCGCCACGTCGCGCTCCAGGCGATCGAGTTCCTCGCGAAAGTCGGCGACATCCTCGAACGCGCGGTACACGGACGCGAAGCGCACGTAGGCGACGTGGTCGAGCTTGCGCAGTTCGGTCATGACGAAATCGCCGATGCGCCGCGACGGCACCTCGCGCTCGGTGGTCATGCGCAGCTGGTGCACGACCGAACGCACCGACGCCTCGATCTGCTCCTCCGCGACCTGCCGCTTCTGCAGCGCGCGATCGAAACCGATACGCAGCTTGCGGGCGTCGAAGGCCTCGCGGCGGCCGTCACCCTTGATGATCAGCGGCAGCTTGAGCTCGATCGTTTCCATCGTGGAGCAGCGCTCGCCACAGGCCTCGCAGACGCGACGACGACGGATCGTCGCCCCATCCTCGGACACGCGCGAATCGATCACGCGCGTGTCCTGGTGCTGGCAGAACGGGCAGTGCATCGATCAGCCGTAGACCGGGAAGCGCCGGCACTGCGCCTCGACGAGAGCGCGCACGCGCGCGATCACCGCCTCGTCCTTCGGCGCGTCCAGTACGTCGGCGATCCAGTTGGCGAGGTCGACGCATTCGGCTTCGCCGTAACCGCGCGTGGTGACCGCGGGCGTACCGAGGCGTAGGCCGGACGTCACGAACGGCGAGCGCGGATCGCCAGGCACCGCGTTCTTGTTGACGGTGATGTGCGCGAGGCCGAGTGCGGCTTCCGCATCCTTGCCACTGATCTCGCGGCCGATCATGTCGACGAGCATCAGGTGGTTCTGCGTGCCGCCGGAAACGATCCTGTAGCCGCGCTGCATCAGCGTGTTGGCCATCGCCTGCGCGTTCGTCACGACCTGCTGCTGGTAGGCCTGGAACTCCGGCTCCAGCGCTTCCTTGAACGCGACGGCTTTCGCCGCGATGACATGCATCAAAGGCCCGCCCTGGATACCCGGGAAGACGATGCTCTGCAGCTTCTTGGTCAGATCTTCGGTCGGGTTCTTCGCCACGATGATGCCGCCGCGCGGCCCACGCAGCGTCTTGTGCGTGGTCGATGTCACGACATGTGCATACGGCAGAGGCGACGGGTACACACCGGCGGCGACGAGCCCGGCGATGTGCGCCATATCGACGAAGAAGATCGCACCCACCGAATCGGCGATCTCGCGCATGCGCGCCCAGTCGACGACCTGCGAATAGGCGCTGAAACCGGCGACCAGCATCTTCGGCCGGTGTTCCTGCGCGAGGCGCTCGACCTCGGCGTAGTCGATGAAGCCGTTCTTGTCGACGCCGTACTGCACGGCGTTGTAGATCTTGCCGGACAGGTTCACCTTCGCGCCGTGCGTGAGGTGGCCGCCGTGCGCGAGGCTCATGCCGAGGATCGTGTCGCCCGGCTGCAGCAGCGCGAAGTACACGGCCTGGTTGGCCTGCGAGCCCGAATGCGGCTGCACGTTCGCATAGTCGGCATCGAACAGCTGCCTGCAGCGCTCGATCGCGAGGCGCTCGGCCACGTCGACGTATTCGCAGCCGCCGTAATAGCGCTTGCCCGGATAACCTTCCGCGTACTTGTTGGTGAGCACGGAACCCTGCGCTTCGAGCACGCGCGGGCTGGCGTAGTTCTCGCTGGCGATCAGTTCGACGTGGTCTTCCTGTCGGCGCGCCTCGTTGGCGATGGCGGCGGCGAGTTCGGGGTCATAGCCTTCGATACGGGCATCACGCGGAAACATCGCCACTCCGGAAGAGGTCGGGGCCACGATTGTAGGGCCGGTCCCGGCCCGCCGCCCTGCACGCCCGGATTCCGGCTTCTGGCACCAGACCCCTTCGATCGACGGCTCCACGGTGGATGCGCACGGGCCAAGGCGCGCCCCACCGCCTATAATTTCCGGCTATCCAGCCTTCCCGGCCCTGCCCCGCGCAGGTCGCCGCCGCCTGCCCAGCGGTGCCGCTTCGAGCGCGCGCCGTGATCGACCGGAGTCACCATGTCGCAATACATCTACACCATGAACGGTGTCAGCAAGACCGTTCCGCCCAAGCGCCAGATCATCAAGGACATCTCGCTGTCCTTCTTCCCGGGCGCCAAGATCGGCCTGCTGGGCCTGAACGGCTCCGGCAAATCGACCGTGCTGAAGATCATGGCGGGCGTCGACAACGACTTCGTCGGCGAAGCGCGTCCGCAGCCCGGCATCAAGGTGGGCTACCTCGCGCAGGAGCCGGAACTCAACCCGGAGCACACCGTGCGCCAGGCGGTCGAGGAAGGTGTCGGCGAAGTGCTGCAGGCGCAGGCGCGGCTGGAAGAGGTGTACGCCGCCTACGCCGAGGAAGGCGCGGATTTCGACGCGCTGGCGAAGGAGCAGGAGCGTCTGGAAGCGATCCTCGCCGCCGGTGATGCACACACGCTGGAAAACCAGCTCGAAGTCGCCGCCGATGCGCTGCGCCTGCCGCCGTGGGAAGCGGTCGTCGGCAAGCTATCGGGTGGCGAGAAGCGCCGCGTCGCGCTGTGCCGCCTGCTGCTGCAGAAGCCGGACATGCTGCTGCTCGACGAACCCACCAACCACCTCGATGCCGAGTCGGTCGAATGGCTTGAGCAGTTCCTCGCGCGCTACACCGGCACCGTGGTCGCCGTCACGCATGACCGCTACTTCCTCGACAACGCGGCCGAGTGGATCCTCGAACTCGACCGCGGCCGCGGCATTCCGTGGAAGGGCAACTACACCGACTGGCTGACGCAAAAGGACGAGCGCCTGAAGCAGGAAGAAGGCCAGGAGAAGTCGCGCCAGAAGGCGATCCAGAAGGAACTGGAGTGGGCGCGGCAGAACGCGAAGGGTGGGCGCTCCAAGGGCAAGGCGCGCCTGTCGCGCATCGAGGAGCTGCAGTCGGTCGATTACCAGCGCCGCCAGGAAACCAACGAGATCTTCATCCCGCCCGGCGAGCGCCTGGGCAACAAGGTCGTCGAGTTCAAGAACGTGTCGAAGAAGTTCGGCGACCGCCTGCTGATCGACGACCTCTCGTTCTCGATTCCGCCGGGCGCGATCGTCGGCATCATCGGGCCGAACGGCGCCGGCAAGTCGACGCTGTTCCGCATGATCATCGGCCAGGAAAAACCCGACTCCGGCGAGATCGACATGGGTTCGACGGTCAAGCTCGCCTACGTCGACCAGAGCCGCGACGCACTGACCGGCAACCACAACGTGTTCCAGGAAGTGTCGGGCGGGCTCGACATCCTCAACATCAACGGCGTCGAGATCCAGTCACGCGCCTACATCGGACGCTTCAACTTCAAGGGCCAGGACCAGCAGAAGATGGTCGGCACGCTGTCGGGCGGTGAGCGTGGCCGCCTGCACATGGCCAAGACGCTGCTGCAGGGCGGCAACGTGCTGCTGCTCGACGAACCCTCCAACGACCTCGACATCGAGACGCTGCGTGCGCTGGAGGACGCGCTGCTCGAGTTCCCGGGCAATACGTTCGTGATCTCGCATGACCGCTGGTTCCTCGACCGCATCGCGACGCACATCCTCGCGTTCGAAGGCGATTCGCACGTGGAATTCTTCCAGGGCAACTACCGCGAGTACGAGGAAGACAAGAAGCGTCGCCTCGGCGCGGAAGGCGCGCAGCCGCACCGCCTGCGCTTCAAGGCGCTCAAGTAATCCGATCCACCGCGACGCCTGCCCTCACCGGCAGGCGTTTCGCTGACAAGACGGAGGCTCCATGGACGCACGCCCGAATCGACTGCTCACGTTCGGCGCCGCACTGAGCGCGACCGCCGCGGCACTGCATGTCGCGATCATCTTCGGTGGCCCCGACTGGTACCGGTTCTTCGGTGCCGGCGAGCGCTTCGCGCAGCTCGACGCCGCCGGGAGTCGCGTTCCCGCCCTGATGACGCTCGGCATCGCGACGGTGCTCGCACTGTGGTCGGCCTATGCTCTTTCCGGCGCCGGCTGGTTGCGGCGGCTGCCTCTGCTGCGCACGGCGCTGGTGACGATCAGCGCGATCTACCTGCTGCGCGGCCTCGTCCTCGCCCCGATGCTGGTGATGGATGCCTCTCAATTCACGCCGTTCGACTGGTGGAGTTCGATCATCTGCCTCGGCTATGGCGTGGTGCACGCGGTTGGCCTCGCCCAGGTGTGGCCCGGGCTGCCGAAGGCTCCGCCGGTCGATCCAGCGCCGGTAACCGCGGAGGTGGTCCGATGAGTTTCATGCAGGCCTTGCGCGATCGCTGGCAGCAGATCGATTCGCTGGTATGCGTGGGCCTCGATCCGGAGCCGGCGAAGTTCCCGGCACGCTTCGCGAATGATCCGGATGCAGTGTTCACGTTCTGCCGCGACATCGCCGATGCCACCGCTGAATTCGCGTGCGCGTTCAAGCCGCAGATCGCGCACTTCGCCGCGCTGGGTGCGGAAGGTGCGCTCGAACGCCTGATCGCGCACATCAAGTCCGCACATCCCCACGTGCCCGTCATCCTCGACAGCAAGCGCGGCGACATAGGCAGCACCGCGCAGCATTACGCGACCGAAGCCTTCGACCGCTACGGCGCCGATGCGGTGACGGTGAATCCGTACCTCGGCCGCGACGCGCTGCAGCCGTTCCTCGACCGCGCTGATCGCGGGGTGGTCATCCTGTGCCGCACGTCCAATCCCGGCGCCGGCGAGTTGCAGGATCTGCTCGTCGCCGGGCGCCCGCTGTACCAGCACGTCGCGGAAAAGGCGGCGATCGAATGGAACACCCATGGCAACATCGCGCTGGTGGTCGGCGCGACGTGGCCGGAGCAACTCGCGCAGGTGCGTGCGATCGTCGGCCACATGCCGCTGCTGGTTCCGGGCGTCGGCGTGCAGGGCGGCGATGCGGAGGCCGTCGTGCGCCACGCGCGGGCCGCCGACGGAGCCGGGCTGCTGGTGAGTTCGTCGCGCGCCCTGCTCTATGCCTCGGCGGGCGATGACTACACGGAAGCCGCCGCGGCCGCCGCGCGCGAGCTGCGCGACACGATCAACCGCCACCGCTGACCGCTGGCCGCTGCGCGCGGCGTTCAGCGTCGCGGTGGCTATGTGAGCATTCCTCGACAGCTGCGCTGCTAGCGTCGCTTGAACCTTTCGGAGACGCCGCCATGTCCGCACGATCCGCATTTCCGCCCCTGCTGCTGCTCGCACTGTTCGCCGGTGCCGGAACCGTGCAGGCGCAGGAAGCGTCCATGGCTGCCGGTTCGTCCACCGCATCGCGTCCTGCCCCGGAATGGTGGGTCGACGTCAACCTCGCCTCGTATCACCTGGGCAATACCTCCGACTTCCTCGCACCGGGCCAGCGCTTCAACCAGGAGAACTACGGTGCGGGCGTCGAGGTGCAGTGGCAGCCGCGGCATGCGGTATCGGCTGGCTACTACCGCAACTCGGTCGACCGCGATTCGTACTACGCGCTGTATCACTACACGCCGTTGCGGTTCGGCCGTTACGTGCGCGTTGGCGGCATGGCGGGGCTGGTAACGGGTTATCCGGGCTACAACGATGGCGGGCTCGCGCCAGCGGGGGGGCTCGTAGCGAAGATCGAAGGCCGGCGCGCGGGCGTCAACCTCATCTACCTGCCGAAGATCGCCGGCGTCACGCCCCATACGCTCGGCCTGCAGTTCAAGCTGCGGCTCGGCAACTAGCCGCCGCGCGAGCGGATCCACGCGCGCAGCGAGGCGACAACGAAGCGCGACGCCATCGCGGCCGCCACCGTATAGCGAAGTGGCGCGCTGCAATACGGCGCCTCGAAGCGCTGGAAATACCGCCACAGGCCGCGGTGCTTGTGCCATTCGACGAAGAAGGGCCGTGATCGGCTCGATATTCCACGCAGGTGCATCACCTGCACATTGTTCGCGATGGCGACCCGCCCGCCCGCCTCGCGCAGGCGCCGGCACAGGTCGAGATCCTCCGCGTGCAGGCGGTAGCCCTCGTCGAAACCGCCTACCGACTCGAAACGCGCACGTGGCAACAGCATCAGCGCGCCGGAGACCGCATCCACGATCTGTACCGCTTCGCCGTTGGACGAAACGGCGAGGTTCGACTCCGCGCCCGGCCGGGCGAGCATCGCGGCAAAACAGGGATCGCGTCGTCGCGCGGCCGGGTCGGGAATCCCTTGTTCGTCAATCAGTCCAGCGCCCAGCAGAGCACCGTCCAGAAGCTCGGAGGCGTTGCGCAGTTGCATGAGCGACGCGGGATCGACGAGGCAATCCGGATTCACGAACACGAGCCAGGGCTCGTCGCAGCCGGCAGCGCCCTGGTTGCAGGCGACCGCGAAGCCGGGATTGTCGGGGTTGGCGATGAAACGCAGGCGCGGCTCGACGCTGGCGAGGCGCTGCACGATCTCGAGCGTGCCGTCACTCGAGCCGTTGTCGACCACGCGGATCGTGCTGATCCCCTCCGCGACGCGCAGGCGCTGGAGGCACAGTTCGACCGTCTCCGCGCTACGGTAGGTGACCACCACGGCGGCGATGCCGGTAGACAGGCTCATGCGCGCAGGCTGCCGAACAGGTCGGGCTGCGCGACGGGGCTGCCGTCGTCGGCCATGTGCATGACGATGCGGGCGCGCACATCGGCGAGCGGATCTTCCATCAGGAAGCGGGCGAGCGCGGGATTCCACTGCGGCCAGCGCGCCGCGAGTCGGTCGAGATCACCGTCGGCCGGGCGTCCTTCACCCGATCGCGCGACGTAGGCCTGCGTACACAGGACGTGGCGGCCACCGAAAGCCGCGATCCGCAGGCCGAGGTCGATCAGGCCGGCATAGGCGGACTGGAAGGTGGTCGCATCGAGGCCGCCTGACGCGCGCCGGAATGTGCCGCGCAGCAGCACCGCATGCTCGACCGGCGCAGGCAGAGGCTGGGGCGCCATCCCGAGGCTCGCGAGGCGGGCGGCGAGCGATGCCAGGTCGTGTGGCACCGGTGCGGTATCGGCCATGCGGGGCCAGCCCGCGGTTTCGCCGACGTTGCACCAGGGCGTCACGCTCGCGATATCGGGCGCGGCGTCGAGGCAGGCAGCCATGCGGTCGAGCCAGCCGGGTGCGGGCTGGGCGTCGGCCGCGAGCACGGCGACGTCCTCGTCGCCGCAGGCATCGAGCACGGCGGCGAGGTGTGCGCTCGCACCGAGTGGATACGGGCGACGGCTGTACTCGGCCTGCATCCGGGTCGTCGTGCGCCAGGCGTCGATCACCGCGCGCACCCGCGGCCCGCCCTGCGCATCATCCGCCAGCCAGACACGCGCCCCCGCCGGCGTCGCGGTTTCCAGCGCGCCGAGCAGTGCGTCCAGCGCGACCTCGTCGGGAGACACCGGGATAACCACCACCGGCCAGTCCCCACGGCCTCCGGTGGACGCGCCGGTCATCGCTCAGCGGACTTCGATGCCACCCTGCGCCTTGCGCTTGCGTCGCAAGGGCTCCATCGCGCGGAAACGTTGCCCGTACTCGTCGGTGAGTTCGCGCACTTCCTGTGGATTGCGCACGACGGTGGGCGTCAACAGGACGATGACCTCGTTGCGATCGGTGCGCGAGGTCTGCCGGCCGAACAGGCCGCCGATCATGGGAATGCGGCTGAGGCCGGGAATGCCGGATGAGCCGCGCGTCACGCCATCGCTGATCAGCCCGGCGAGCATCACCGTGTCGCCGCTCTGCACGGCGGTCTCGGTCTTGACCTTGCGGGTATCGATGCGCACGTTGCCGTTGCGATCGGCGACGGTGCCGGGTGAACTGATCTCCTGCACGATGTCGAGGAAGACCATGCCATCGCGGGTGATGCGCGGACGCACCTTGAGGATGATGCCGGTGTCGAGGTACTGCACCTGGCTGTAGGTGGTGCCGTTGCCGTTCCCCGGGTCCACAGTCACCGACGAGATCGGGATGCGGCTGCCGACGTTGAGCGTGGCTTCGGCGTTGTTGCGCACGAACACCGACGGGGTCTGCAGCAGTTGCAGGTCGGTGACTTCATCCAGCGCGCTGATGACGGCGGCGGCATTGCGGCCCAGGAACGTCCACGCCACGCCTCCGATGCCACCGGTGCTGCTGGCCGGTTGCGCACCGCGCAGGCTGCCGCGCAGGTCGCCCCAGAAGTTGCGCCCCGCCGCATTGGGCAGGCCCGCACCGCCAACCGAAACGGGGTCGCTGACGGCCTGTTCGAAGAACCAGTTGACGCCGTACTGCAGCGCACCGGCGAGCTGCACTTCCACTACCTGCGCCTCGATGTGCACCTGCATCGGCATCACGTCGAGCCGCTGGATGACATCGCGGATCGACTTCCATGCCTGCGGCGTGCTGCGCACGAGCAGGGAATTCGTCTCGTCCACCGCCGACACGCCCACGCGCGCGCCGTCGACCTCCAGCGCAACGCTGCCGTTGCCGCCACCGCGCGGGTTCAGCGAGAGGCTCGACGACAGCCCGCCGCCGCTTCCGCCCGATGAACCGGGCATGCCGGAGCCTCCGCTCTGTGAACCCCCGCCGATCGCGGCGGTCGCGCCCTTGTCGGTATCGCGCAGTTCGACCGGATCGAGCCCGGGCATGAGGGTCGGCGGGGCGGTGGAGTCGCCGCCACCGCGACCACTGCTGCCGAACACTTCGGCGAGGCGGTCGGCGAGATCCTTCGCCTTGATGTACTTCAACTCGTACGAGAACAGCCGGGCATCGCCGCCGGCGCCGTCGATGCGCTCGAGCCATTGCTGGATGTCGTCGAGATAGGCCGCCTGCGGCGTGATGACCAGCACCGCGTTCGCGCCTTCCAGTGGCATGAAGCGGAACATGCCGGCGACCGGCGACTTGCTGGTTTCACCGAACACTTTCTCGAGGTCGGCGACCACGCGCGAGGCGCGACCGGACTGCAGCGGGAACACGCCCACCGACATGCCGGACAGCCAGTCGACATCGAAGATCTCGATCGTGCGCAGGTAGTTCTCGAGTTCGGCGCGCGAGCCGCTCACGGTGATGACGTTGCGCGCGTTGTCGACGTTGATGATCGAATCCTTGCGCGCATACGGCTCGAGGATCTTTTTCATCTCCGTGGCCGACACGTATTTCAGAGGCACGGTCCGCGCCTCGAAACCGCGCGCGGTGGATGCCGGGCCCGTGCGCGGCGCGACGTTGCCGGCGAGTGCCTGGTCGGCCGGCACGATGTTGTAGCGGCCCCCGGTGTACACCATGCGCGCGTTGTTCCAGCCCAGCACCATCTCGAGCAGGTTCATCGCCTCTGCCGGGCTGACCGGCTTTGGCGTGGCGAGCGTGACGGTGCCCTGCACGTTCGGCGCGATCACGTAGTTCTGGCCGAGCATGTCGCCGAGGATCGCCTTGACCACCGCCTGCAATGACTCGCCTTCGAAATTGAAGGTGGCGGCGCCGCTGCCGACACCACGGTTCGGTGGTGGCGCAGCCGCGGCGCGGCGGTTGATGACCTGCCCGGTCCCGCGCCGGATCTGGGCCCTGGGACCCTCGTCCGTGGCGAGCGGGGTGGCCACGATGCTGCCATCGGCGCGGGTGGTGGCGCCCGACGACGACGTGCCCGCGGCAGGCCCGTCCACCCGGCCCTCGCGACGGATCGACGGCACCGGCGCGCTGGCGCAGCCGGCGAGCAGGGCCGTCACCGTCAGCGCGATGACACTGTGGCGTGCCGCGTGCCGGACGGCGGCTGGAAGGACAGCGGGCTGGATCGGGGTCATCGCATGGTGCTCAGGGAGTCGGCGGCGGTACGACCGTCGCAGGCGGGTTGGAAGACTTGGCGTTCTGGCGCATCTGCTCGCGCCGCGCTTCGATGCGCTGGCGGATCAGGTCGATCTGCGCCGCATCGGGCGCGCTGTCGTCGGTGGCCGGCGGTGCCGTGGGCTGGGCGACCGGTGGAACAGGTACCGGCATTCCGGCCGTCGGGTTCGCCGGCAGGGCCGGCCCCCCGGCCTGCGGACCTTTGTCACCCCAGACACGCAGTTCGAGGGTCTTCAGGCCACCAGGCCCCTGGAATGTCGCGCGCCGAGGGGCGATCGACAACAGCCGCCAGTTCGGATGCGACTCCGGGGCTTCGCCGACGCGCACACGCATCGCTTCACTGCCATCGGGGCGCTGCACGAGTGCGAGTTGCGCCTGGGGAGTGATCAACACGCTGGTCAGCACCAGGTCGAATTCCTGCACCTTGGGGGCGCTGCCGCCCTCGGCCTGGATGATGAATGGGTGGGGACGACGGTCCACTGCGAAAAGGGGACGGGTCGCTGTCCCGGCGTACTGGCCCAGCGGACCGATCACCGGGCCGGTTGCCGGCGGCAGACCGGGGACGCTCTGCGCGATCGCACCCGGCTGGGCCTGCGGCAATGCCTGGCCCATGCCCGCCAGTGCCAGCACCCAGGCAGTGAGCGCCCAGCCAGCGACGACCGCCAGGAGCAGCGTGCGCGGTGCGACATCATCAAGGCGCACCGGGGCCACCTTCGGTCATGACGGGAACGGGCATCGGTGCGGGTCCGACCGGTAGCGGGCTGACTGTGCCTCCGCCTGTCGCAGGACGCAGGTAGCCCACCAGGTCGAAGCTCACGTCCAGGCCCGCATCGGAGCCGCCAGCTTCGGCCGCCCCACCGGGAAAAAAGAACCGCTGCGCCAGCACGTTGAGATTCTCGACAAACAGCCGCGGCGAGCCGCCCTCGAGCGAATGCAGCACCGCCGCCATCTCCGGCGTTCCGCAACGGAGCCGCACCTGCACGGTCACCCGTGCGAAGGCTTCGCGACCGGCTTCTGGCATGGGCGAACGGTTGCTGATCGCGCAGCTGCGATGCCCCGGGCTTGCTTGCGCGACCACGGTTTCAAGCCGCTGCACCAGGCCGGCCGTCGCCAGCTCGACGGTCGGCTCGGGCAGGAAGCCGGGCCGCGTGGCGAGTTCGCGCCGCGCCTGTTCAAGGCGTTGCCGGACATAGGGCGCCTGGGCCAGTTGCGCCCGCAATCGCTGGTCACGTTCCTGCAGCTGCGCGATACGTGCATCGGTCTCGCGCATCGGCACCGTCCACCAGGGATGGACCAGCAGTCCATAAGCCAGCAGCAGGGCGAGCAGGGCGAAGCCCAGTGCGAGCCAGCGCTCACGTTCGCTGACCGGCGTCATCATTGCGGGGCCGCTCCGGAAGCCGGCGTGCGCACCAGTTCGGCGGTGAGGGTGAAGCGGTCGCGGCCGGTGGATGGATCGGGCTGGAGGGCGCCGGCCAGTGCCGGCAAGCGCCACAGTGTCGAGCCCTGCAGTCGCCCGACCAGCGAAGCGGCATCGTTGCTCAGCCCGATAAGTGTCATCCGGTCGTTCTCGAGCGCGAGTTTTTCGAGATAGGTTCCGTCCGGAAGGCGGCGGGTGAGTTCATCCACCACCTCCACCGCAGCGGGGGCCTGCGCACGCCGGCGGTCAAGGAACGCCTGGCCCTCGACCAGCACAGCCAGTGCCCGGCGTTGCTCGGCCGCGCTCCGGGCCGGGCGTGCGCGCTCCTTCACCGCGGCTTCCAGGGCATCGGCGGCGGCACGGCGGTTGTCGAGCGTCGTGAGCAGCATGGCCGCCACGGCCATGAGCGCCACGGCGGCGAGCACGCGGTTCCACGCCTGCCAGGCATCGCGCTGACGGCCACGAGCGGCGGCATCGAGCAGATTCACCCCGCGCGGCAGCCCGTCCGGGTCAAGGACATCGATGCCTGCAAGCCGGCTGGCAAGCGGGCCGAGCTGTTCGAGCTGGGGTTCGATCGTGCCGCGCGGGGCCGCCACCAGTTCGACGTCGAGCTGTCCGTCGCCGTTGCGGCGGCCGAGCAGGCGGGCATCGAACATCACCGCCTCGGGGGCGAACGGCGTCTGCCGGTCGATTTCGAAGCGGACGACGTCGCGCAGGCGGTCGGCGGCGGCGGCGGGAAGGGCCATCCGGCGGACGAGGCTGCCGGCAGCGGGCACCAGCAGCCAGCGTGGAAGGCCGAGCGCGGCAGGCGTGAGTATTTCCGCCAGTGGATCGTCGGCCAGCATGTCGAGCGCGCGCGGCAGCAGGCCGATCTCGCGGATCGTGCCTTCGCGCTGCAGGCACAGCCGCACCTCCTCCCCGACGGGCTGCATCAGCAGGCGGCCGCGGTCGACGCCAAGCGCGCGCCGCAGGCGCATGGGCAGCCAGGCGGCGAGCGCATGGCCCCACCATGCGAGCAGGCCGCGCAGGCTGGTCGCCTGGGGCCCGAGCCGGGCGGTCAACCGCCCGAGGCCGCGCAGGCGGCTCCCGAGTACCGAGCTCATGGTGACCGAGTCCCCTCCTCCCAGCGCAACGGTGTATAGGCCATGCCCGGAACGGCGCTGCCCCCGGTGCGTACCACCACGTGCAGGCCCGCGATGCGACCGTCGCGGAGGCGGGCCTGACTCTCGATACTATACGTTCCACTCCCGAAGGCCTGAACATTTTCCGCCCCGGGCACGCCCGGCAGTGGCTGGCCCGCCGCGGGGTTCCATGCTTCGCGTTGCGCCACGAGACGCGCGCCGTCCATGCCGATGGCTGTGAGCACGGGGCCGGAGGCCCAGGCCGGTTCAGGCCGCTCGCGGCCGGTGAACACGGTGACATGCGGTGCCAGTCGGGCCACGTCGTCGGGTGTGAAACCGATCACCTGGAGGAGTTCGCTGGGGCTGTCGAAATCCGCGTCCTTCGCGCCATAGGGCAGGCCGGCGCCGGCGTAGTCGGGGTCTTCGCCACCCCCCGATGGCTGGGTCAGCGGGTCCGGGTCGCGCCAGTCGATGATCGCGCCCGCCAGCCGGCCCGCGCGCACCCCGTCGATACCCACCGCCTGGATCAGCGCGGTCAGCAGGGGCGCCGCACTCTGGTTGAGATCGACCTTGCCGTCCTCGTCGACGATCCGCACATCCACGTCCACATCGTCGAAGCGCCACCGGTAGCGCCGGCCATCGGGCCGCCACTGCAGCCCGGGGTCGGCCATCGCGACGCGGGTGAGCGCATATTCGACGCCCGCACGCGCCGCATTGCCCGCGATCACGCCATCGACCTGGGCACGGCCTTCCAGACGCTCGATCTGCGCGGCCGTCGCGAAAGCGCCGACCAGCGCGATCAGCAGGACCATCAGCCACAGCACCAGCAGCAGCGCGGCACCGCGCGCGAGGTGTCTCACTGCGCATCCCCTGGCCCGGTATAGCCGGCGGCCAGTCGCGGCGCGACGACCAGCTCGGGCCAGCGACGGCCATCGGCGGCGGTGATGTCGATCGAGACCAGCAGCGGCATCTGTTCGACCGCCTTCCAGTCGTCGCGCCAGCCGGCGAGCTTTCCATCGGCCCCCATCGCACGGTAGCGGAAACGCACTTCACGTAGCTCGTCGGCCACGACCTCCGGCGGGCGTTCGGGTTTTGCGACCGTGCCAGCAGCCTGCACCACTGCGAGCGACAGCGTCAGCCGCACCCCCTCCCCGGACAGGGCGCGTTCGACCCGGAGCTCATGCACGTTCGGCCCCCCGCGGCCCAGGTAATCGGGCAGGTCGGAGACGAAGCGCATGCGTGCCGCATCGCCCTGGAAGCGCACCGGCAGGCGCGTATCGGGGTCGGTGTCGAAGGCCACCGAACGGGCTCCGGCGAGCCGCCGGCGCAGGAAGTTCTCGACCGCCCGCGTATGCGAATTCATCTGCGCCGTTTCCTCCCCCCGCCGTGCCGCGGTCGTCGCGCCGCTGATGGTGGCG
>SCUY01000021.1 GCA_004322525.1 Lysobacter sp.
GCCCGGTCACTGCCAGCAGGCGCACCGACTTCGAACCGGATGGCCCGGACACCTGCTCGCGTGCCAGTTCGCGCATGGTCAGCGTGCCACCCGGCACCAGTGGCAACTTGCCGTCCGCGCGCTTGGCGAGCGCAGCGATCGCGACCGACGAGGCCTCGGGCGTGCCACCCAGTGGTGCGTACTGCGCGGTACCACTGACCTGCCGGCTGCCGCTGTCCGCTGTCGTCTTCCATTCGGCGCGGTCGCCACTGCGGGTGTAGCTCTCGTCGATCTTCGCGCCGAACGTCGACGTGCCACTGACGTGGTAGCGCGTGAACGTGCCGTCCGGCGCCAGCTGGAACTCTTCCTTCAGTTCGGGGCCGCGGCCGTTGTCCTTGAACACGAATTCGCTGCGCACGATGCCATCGTCGCCGCGCGTCACGATCTGGTGCCCGGCCTTCTTGCCGCCGTCGACAAGCGCGACATACCGGTACGTTTCAGCGCCAGAGGCGGCGAATACGGATCCAAAGCAGAGTGCGGACAGCAGGCTACGGGCGAGCAACTTCATCGGAGACCCTGGTGACGACGCCGGCAGTGGCGTGCGCCGAGCCTAACGCCACCGGCGCGGGCAGGGACAGGTCATTCGTCCGATCTCCTCCCGACGCAAAAAAGAACATGCCGCCCGAAGGCGGCATGTCGGCGTGGCATCGAAGGTGTCAGTGCTTGGGTTCGGAGACGTGCTTGACCAGTTCGGCGGTCTTGCGGTCGCGCCCGCTCAGGGCCACGTCGGCCTGGGCGATGACACCGCACAGGCGGCCGTCCTGGTCGATGACGAGCACCCGGCGGATCTGCTCGCTCTCCATCAGTTCAGTCGCCTCCGTCAGGCTACTTTCGATGTTGACCGAGGCGACGGGGGAGGTCATGCAGTCCTGCGCGGTGCACTGCGCCGGATCACGGCCCTCGGCGACCACCCGCAGGGCGATGTCGCGGTCGGTCACAGTGCCGACCGCCCGGCCCTGCTCGTCGATCACCGGCACCAGGCCACAGTCGTTCTCGAGCATCAGCCGCGCGACCTCACGCAAGGGCGAGGTGACCTGGCAGGTCGCGGGGTCGGGTGTCATCACACTGCGGACGTCCATCTGGCGGCTCCTGGTTTCAGTCGGGGGATGCCCGGAAAATGCTCCCTCGACGGTTTGCCATGCGTGAAACCACCGGCCGGGCGGCCCGTGCCTTTCGTCATGCGCCCGTAAAGCAGCTGTCGGGTAACCTGCCGCATTCACCCCGTCGAGGCTCCCCCATGAAGCACCCTCTCGCCTTCGGGCTGGCGATCGCGATCTCGTCGATGGCCATGCCGGCCCTCACCCACGCCGCCAAGACCGCAAAGACTCCTGTGACCCGTACCGACACCGCGAACCCGTTTCTCGCCCCGAGCCCGCTGCCGCTGCACTACCCGCAGTTCGACCGGATCCGCGACACCGATTTCGCGCCGGCCTTCAACCGCGGCATGGCCGAGCAGTTGAAGGAAGTCGCGGCGATCGCCAACCAGAAGGCGAAGCCGACTTTCGCGAACACGATCGTCGCGCTTGAAAAGAGTGGTGACGTACTCCGCCGCGCGCAGACGGTGTTCGGCAGCCTGGTCGGCGCCGATACCAACGCAGCCCGCGACAAGCTCGATACCGAGTACTCGCCGAAATTCGCAGCGCATTACGACGCGATTTCGCTCAATCCGAAACTGTTTGCGCGGATCGAAGCGCTCTACCACAAGCGCGAGAAGCTGGGCCTCGACGCACAGGGCGTGCGCCTGGTCGAGAAGTACTACCAGGATTTCGTCCGCGCCGGTGCCAAGCTGTCGGATACCGACAAGGTGCGCCTGAAGGCGATCAATGCGCAGATGGCCACGCTGGGAACGCAGTTCAACCAGAACGTGCTGGCCGAGCGCAATGAACTCTCGGTGGTGGTCGATTCGAGCGCGGAACTCGCCGGCCTGCCTGACGAGCAGATCGCGGCCGCGCGCAAGGCCGCCGAAGATCGCAAGCTCGAGGGCAAGTACGTCATCGCGCTGCAGAACACCACCATCCAGCCATCGCTCACCTATCTTTCGAACCGCGCCCTGCGCGAGAAGATCTTCAAGGCATCCATCTCGCGCGGCAGCCGTGGCGGCAAGTACGACAACACGGGCATCGTCTCGCAGGTGGTGAAGCTTCGCGCGGAGAAGGCGAACCTGCTCGGTTACCCGACCTATGCCGCCTATGCGCTTGAAGACCAGACGGCCAAGACCCCGGAAGCCGTGAACGCGATGCTTGGCAAGCTGGCGCCGCCAGCCGTTGCCAATGCACGGCGCGAAGCCGATGCGATGCAGGCGGTGATCGACCAGGACCAGAAGGCCGCGAAGCAGCCGACCTTCAAGCTCGAGCCATGGGACTGGGCCTACTACGCCGAGAAGGTCCGCCAGGCGAAATACAATTTCGACGAAGCGCAGCTCAAGCCGTACCTGGAGCTCGAAAACGTCCAGAAGAATGGCGTTTTCTACGCGGCCAACCAGCTGTACGGCTTGACGTTCAAGGAGCGCAAGGACCTGCCCGTCTACGAACCCGACGTGCGCGTCTTCGATGTCTTCGATGCCGACGGCAAGCAGCTCGCGATCTTCATCTCCGACATGTATGCGCGCCCGTCCAAGCGCGGCGGCGCATGGATGAATTCGTATATCGACCAGTCCGCCCTCAGCGGCTACCTGCCGGTCGTCGCCAACCACCTCAACATCCCGAAGCCGCCGGAAGGCCAGCCGACGCTGCTGTCGTGGGATGAAGTGACCACGATGTTCCACGAGTTCGGACACGCGCTGCACGGCATGTTCTCGGACGTGAAATATCCGTACTTCTCCGGCACCAGCGTGCCGCGCGACTTCGTCGAATACCCCTCGCAGGTCAACGAGATGTGGGCCGACTGGCCGAGTGTTCTCGCCAACTACGCGAAGCATTACCAGACCGGCGCGGCGATGCCCAAGGAACTACTGGACAAGGTGCTTGCCAGCAGCAAGTTCAACCAGGGCTTCACCACCACCGAATACCTCGGCGCGGCGATGCTCGACCAGAACTGGCACCAGCTGGCGCCCGCACAGGTGCCGGATGCAGCGAATGTCATGGCCTTCGAAGCGGCTGCGCTGAAGAAAGATGGTGTCGACTTCTACGCCGTGCCGCCGCGCTACCGCACCCCGTACTTCAGCCACATCATGGGCGGTTACGCCGCAGGCTATTACGCCTATATCTGGTCGGAAGTGCTGGATGCAGACAGCGTCGAATGGTTCAAGCAGAACGGCGGCCTGACCCGCAAGAACGGCGACCATTTCCGCAAGACGCTGCTCTCGCAGGGCGGCAGCGCGGATGCGATGAAGCTGTTCCACGACTACACCGGCCGCGATCCGTGGATCGAGCCGCTGCTGCGCCGCCGTGGTCTTGACTCGACCAAGAGCGATGACGGTGCGGCTCCGTCCGACAGCAAGTCACCAACGGCTCCGAAGTCCGGCACGTAATTCGCTGGCCTGCAAGATAACGAGCCGCCCGGAGTGATCCGGGCGGTTTTTTTGTTGCAGGGCCAAAGCGCAGGCGTGAGGCGATGGGCAGGCATACACGCATAGCAGCGCTGCGCCCGTCCTCAATCAGCCGGGGTGTGGCGCGACTTTTTTGCTGCTGTTTGCAATGTTTTTTTCGCGGCCGCCGGCTTCCGCCCGGCGACTTGTGCAGCGACCTTCTTTGCAATGCGTTTCTTCGCAACGGCTTTCCTGGCTGCGGTCTTCGGCACGGACACCGTTCGCCCCACCCCCCGGTCCGCAGGCCCGCGTTCGGAATCGATTTCCGATCGAGCCGCGACGCGATTCTTTTTCTCCACCGCCGACCGGTCGCCACCGATCTCCAGTTCGATCCATGTCGGCGCATGGTCGCTGGCACCAGGGCGACCGCGAACCCAGCGATCGACATTCGCCGCCTTCAGCGTCTGGGTGATCGCCGGGTTCAGCAGCAGGTGATCGATACGCAGGCCGGCGTCGCGCTCCCAGTGCTTCCGGAAGTAATCCCAGAACGTATAGATCCTTGCATCGCCATGAAGATGGCGGATCGAGTCCGTCCAGCCCTGTGCCAGCAGCCGGCGATAGGCGTCACGACTCTCGGGCTGCAATAGCGCATCGGTGCGCCAGGACTTCGCGTTGTAGATATCGAGCTCATCCGTCGGGACGACGTTGAAGTCGCCCGCCAGCACCGCGGGGCCGCCCTTCTGCAGCGATTGCGCATGGCGTATGAGGCGATCGAACCAGGCCAGTTTGTAGTCGAACTTCGGCCCCGGCCACGGGTTGCCATTGGGCAGGTAGAGGCAACCGACCACGAGACCATGCACGTCCGCTTCCAGGTAACGGCTCTGCACGTCGTCGCGGTCACCGGGGAGGCCACGCAGGCGCTCCCGGGGCTGCGAGCCGCGGGCGAGAATTGCCACACCATTCCAGGATTTCTGTCCCTGCCAGATCGCGCCATAGCCTGCGCTTTCGATGTCCGCAGCGGGAAAGCTTTCATCCGGTGCTTTCAGTTCCTGCAGGCAGACGATATCGGGCTGCTCACGCTCGAGCCACTCCAGCAGGCCGCCCAGGCGGGCGCGGATACCGTTGATGTTGAACGTCGCGAGCTTCAGGCGGGCCATGTGGCGATGCTAGGGCCGGCCGGTGGACGGCCGGTGAGCATCAGGCCAGCAGGCGCACCATCAGTGCGAAGTACAGATCCGGCAGGCGCTCGAGGTCGGCGACGGCGACGTGCTCGTCGACCTTGTGGATGCTCGCATTCACCGGCCCGATCTCGACACAGTGCGCCCCCAGTGGTGCGATGAAGCGCGCGTCGGAGGTGCCACCGCCGGTGCTTTCTTCCGGCGATTCGCCGGCGAACGCCTGCAGGACTTCGCGCGCCGCCGCCCGCAACGGGCCCTCCGGCGTGTAGAACGGCTCGCCACTGCGGTGCCAGTGGATCGCGAGGTCGCTGCAATGCGCGCGCAGGATGCTCTCGCATTCGTCTTCCAGCTGTGGCGCCGTCCAGTTCGGGTTATAGCGCAGGTTGAACAGCACCTGCAGTTCGCCCGGGATCACGTTGTTGGCGCCGGTGCCCGCCAGGATATTGCTGACCTGCAGGCGGGTGGGGGGGAACGATTCGTAGCCGTCGTCCCAACGGCGCGCGGTAAGCGCTGCCAGCGCCGGCAATGCTTCGTGTATCGGGTTGCGCGCCTTTTCCGGATAGGCGACATGCCCCTGGATGCCACGCACCGTGAGTGTCGCGGACAGGCTGCCGCGGCGTCCGACACGCAGGAGATCTCCCAGCAATCGCTTCGAAGAGGGTTCGCCGGTGACGCACCAGTCGATGCGCTCGCCCCGCTCACGGAAGAGGTCGGCGACTTTGCGCACGCCATCGATC
>SCUY01000165.1 GCA_004322525.1 Lysobacter sp.
CGCGTCATGGAAGACATGACGCGAGCACGGGATGGACTGGCGCGCCGCTGCTGCACGAGTACAACGTCGGCGCTGCCTGTGGCGCCTTCTGGTCGGGCGTGAAGGATGCCGAGGGTATTCCCGATTCCACGATGGCCGACGGCACGCCGAACGGCTATGCGCGCATGCGCGTTGAACCAGATGGCCGCTATGCGCTGTCCTGGCACCCGGCGCGTCTGCGCACCGATGACGCGTCGTTCACCCGCACGATGGCGCTACATGCGCCTCGTGTTCTGCGGCATGGCGCCTATCCCGCCTGGGGCGTATATGCGAACGTCTTCATGGCACCGCCTGACGCGCGCGTCGAGTTCCGCATCGACGATGGCCCGTGGAAGCCGATGAGCCGGGTCGAGCGCGCGGACCCGCGCCTTGTCACCGAGAACGTGCGCGATGATGAGGCGACGACGCTGCGTGGCTACGACCGTTCGCCCGAAGCACAGCCATCGACTCATCTCTGGCGCGGCGCTCTGCCGACCGATCTGCCACCTGGCGCGCATCGGATCGACGTGCGAGCCGCTGACACCGATCCCGCTACATTGGCCTCGACCACGTACCGGCTGGAAGAGGCCAGCCCATGACGTTGCTGCCTGATTCGCTGGCGTAGTACTGCAGGCGGCCAGTGGTGTCGCCGAGCCGCACCGGCAGCAGAGCCGGAGCCGCTGGCGATCCCGGGTGTGATTCCGCGCACCGCGTGCGACATCGCGCTCTGTCAGGCTGATCCCGTGCCGACCTCAGACACCGATGTCCTCGAACGTCTCCACGCGACGATGGCCATGGGTCGCCTCACCGGTGCGTGGCTGCGGGTAATCCTCACGACGGTCGACGAGCACGGTCTGCATGCCTGCATCGCGCGCGGCATCGAGTTCTTCGACCACGTCGGACAGGAACAGTATTTCGCCGGCTGCCATGGTGACGGCCTGCGCGATCGCGCGGTAACTGCGGGCCTCGCGCTTGCCGCCGACTTCGGTGTCGAACCAGCCAGAGAACAGTGACGTCAGGTCCCCGGCGTCGCTGTGGCCGAAGAACAGGCGCTGCGCGGGCACGCTGCCGGAGGAATAGACGTACATCGGCAGCCCCGCGGCATGCCATTGGGGCAGCATGCGCGCGGCATCGGGGTACAGGTGCGCGGTGAAATCGGCATGGCGATAACCGGCGTCCCAGATCATTCCCTGCAGCGCCTTCAGCGCGGTGTGCTTGCGGTCCTCGTCGATCCAGCCCTGCAGCACTTCGACGATCATCGCGTCCTCGCACAGGCCGCCCTGTTCCAGTGCCACTGCGTCCAGCCAGCGACGCACGTCCGGATCCTGTCCGCGTTCGCGCACGAAGTCGGGAAGTGCGCGGCGCGCATAGGGAAACAGCACGTCCTTCACGAACGAGATGCTGCTGGTGGTGCCTTCGATATCGGTGAGGATCGCGCGGACGGGCATGGAGTTCTCGGTCGGCGTGGCCGCAGCGGCAGTTGCCCGCGGCAGTGCTGAAGATGGGAATTCAGGGCGCCGGGTCTTTCTCGTAGCGCGGGAATTTCTGTGCGATGTCGGTGCCCGTGAAGTGGCCGACCCAGCCGTCCGGCTCGGTGAAGAAGCGGATTGCCACGAAGCTCGGCTCCGGGCCCATGTCGAACCAGTGCAGCGTGGAGTCGGGCACGG
>SCUY01000166.1 GCA_004322525.1 Lysobacter sp.
TGCGTCGGCATCATTGCGCCCATCGACCCGTGCGGCGCTCGCAGGTGCCGGTTTCACCGTCCGTGACGTTGCGCTCGATGCGATCGAAGCGGCAGGTGGCTCCCTGCGTTGCTGCATCGCTGAAATTTTCTGATGTACTGAACGGCGGCAGCCGTGTGAAGGAAAAGTTCAGATCGGATTCACCGCCCGAATCCAAGAATTCCGTAGCACGATGGCCTGCCCGGGGCCCTCAGCCGAAGCCGCCATGCCCTCCCTGATCGCTCGCACCGCTGTTGTTCTCGTCCTCGCCCTTTCGGGAGGCACGGTCGCGGCCGAACCCTTCGGTGGGCCTCCGCAGGCGGCTCCGCCGCGTGGCCCTCGCCCGATGCGGCATGAGGCCCAGGCCGCCCAGCAGTCGCTCGCCGAAGCGGTACGGCGGGTCGAACGGGCGACCGGCGGGCAGATCCTTGGCGCCGAGCGTGTGCCCTTCGAGGGGCGCAACATGAACCGCATCAAGGTGGTGGATGCGACGGGGCGCGTCCGCGTGATTACGGATGATTCCGACCTCGGACGCCCTACACACGACGACGACGGCGGCAACGACTAAGCTACCTGAACAGCGGACGCTTCCCTGTCCGTGCCCCCGTGGCCGCTGCTTAGGAGTTACCCATGCGTATCCTGCTGGTCGAAGACGAGGCCCCCCTGCGCGAAACGCTGGCAGCCCGCCTGAGGCGCGAAGGCTTTGCCGTCGACGCCGCCCAGGATGGCGAGGAAGGCCTCTATATGGGGCGCGAGGTCCCGTTCGATGTCGGCATCATCGACCTCGGCCTGCCCAAGATGTCCGGCATGGAGCTCATCACCGCGCTGCGCGCCGAGGGAAAGCGTTTCCCGGTGCTGATCCTCACCGCCCGCTCGAGCTGGCAGGACAAGGTCGAAGGTCTCAAGCACGGCGCCGACGATTACCTGGTCAAGCCCTTCCACGTCGAGGAACTGCTGGCCCGCATCAATGCGCTGGTGCGCCGTGCAGCCGGCTGGAGCAAGCCGCAACTCGAATGCGGCCCGGTGGTGCTCGACCTCGCCGCGCAGACGGTCACGGTCAACGGCAGCAACGTCGACCTGACCAGCTACGAGTACAAGGTGCTCGAGTACCTGATGATGCATGCGGGCGAGCTGGTCTCGAAGGCCGATCTCACCGAGCACATCTACCAGCAGGATTTCGACCGTGATTCGAACGTGCTCGAAGTTTTCATCGGGCGTCTGCGCAAGAAGCTCGATCCCGATAGCGCGCTGAAGCCGATCGAAACGGTGCGCGGCCGCGGCTACCGCTTCGCGATTCCGCGCAGCGGCGAATAGCGGCCAGTGCATTGACCGGATGCGCAGGATGCGCGCCGACGCCGTTTTCGCCTGGCGGAACTATCGCTGTACGTGCGCCGCCCGGCAGTGGCCCGGGTGGCGCCGTTCGCGGATGATCTTGGGATGAGGATTACCCAGCCGCGTTCGCTGCAGAAACGCCAGCTGCTCGCCGTGAGCCTGGGGCTGGTGGCGTTCCTCGCGCTCGCGGGCTATGCGCTGGACCGCGCCTTCAACAACACCGCACGCGGCTACCTGCGCGAGCGCCTGTCCAGTTATGCGCTCGCATTCGCGAAGGAGAGTGACTTCGCTCGCGATGGAAGCTTCGTCGAGCCCTACAACACGCCCGATGCGCGTTTCCTTCGGCCTGGCAGCGGGCTGTATGCGGAAGTGGTGTTCCCGAATGGCCACTGGGATTCCGAATCCGCGCAGGGCCCGACGCTTCCGCCAGCAAAACTGCTGCCAGCCAAGCATCAGCGTTTCGAGGGGCCGTTGCCGATGCACCAGATCGATGGCAGCGAGGGCGAGGTCTACCGTTACGGGCTCGGCCTGATCTGGTCCAGCGAGGGCAATCGCACGGCCGAGTTCCCCTACACCATCTACGTCTATGAAAGCGCCGACGCGCTGCGCGAGCAGGTCGCCATCTTCCGTGCGGCGTTGTGGCGTTACCTCGGCGGTGCCGGGCTGATCCTGCTGCTGCTGCAGGGGATCATCATGCGCTGGAGCCTGCTGCCGCTGCGCCAGGTGATCGCCGAACTCAAGCGTGTGCAGCGCGGGCAGGATTCGCGAATGAGCGAACGGCATCCACGGGAACTGGAACCGCTTACGGCGAGCATCAATGCCTTCATCGAGAGCGAGCGCGAGAATCTCGAGCGCCAGCGCAATACCCTGGCCGACCTCGCGCACAGCTTGAAGACGCCGCTCGCGGTGCTGCATTCGCGCCTTGAAGACCCCACCGCGAACCCGGCCGCACTGCGCGATGAGGTGCAGGCGCAGGTGCGGCGCATGAACGACATCGTCTCGTACCAGCTTGCACGCGCAGCGAGCAGCGGGCATACGCTCTTCGCCGCACCGATCGCCATCGCGCCGCATGCCGAGCAGATCGTCACCGGCCTGGAAAAGGTCTATGCAACGAAGGGTGTGATCTGCGAATTCGATTTCGACGATGGCATCCAGTTCTATGGCGAGGCGGGTGACCTGCAGGAGCTGCTCGGAAACCTGCTGGAAAACGCTTTCAAGTGGGCACGCTCGCGGGTATTGCTGACGATCAAGGGCGTGGCCTGTGATGACGGCCGTCGCCCCGGCGTTCTGCTCGCCGTGGATGACGACGGCCCGGGCATTCCCGTCGAGAAGGTGCCGCTGGTGCTCCAGCGTGGCGTGCGCGGCGACGAGCGCGTGCAGGGGCACGGCATCGGGTTGGCGATCGTGCAGGATCTTGTGCGCGGCTATCGCGGCACACTGGAGGTCACTGCCTCGGAAGAACTGGGCGGCGCGCGCTTCGAGGTGCGGCTGCCGCCCGGGCTCTGACCGGGCACCCCGCCTTGCGCGGCTAGAATGCGTGGCATGCCGTTTACCGTCCGTGCCATCACCCTCGATCTCGACGACACGCTGTGGCCGATCCTGCCGGCGATCGAACGCGCCGAGTCGGCACTTGATGCCTGGCTGGGCGCACAGTCGCCCGCCATCGCCGCGCGATGGACGCGCGCGGAACGCAACCGGCTGCGCCTGCAGGTCGACCGCGACCGTCCGCATCTCGCGCATGACATGACCGCGCAACGGCAGTTCATGCTGGAGCGGTTGCTGGCCGAAAGCGGCCTGGATGCGGCGCGGGCCGACGACGCCTTCGAGGCCTACTTCGCCGCGCGCTGCGAGGTCGAACACTATCCGGACACGCTCGCTGCGCTGGAGCGCCTCGCCGCGCGCGTGCCGCTGGCATCGATCAGCAACGGCAATGCCTGCCTGCGGCGCATCGGTCTGATGCCACTGTTCCGTTTCCAGCTGGGCGCGCGTGAGCACGGCGCGGCCAAGCCGGCCGCAAGCATCTTCCATACCGCCTGCCGTGAGCTGGGCTGCGCGCCCCATGAAGTGCTGCACGTGGGCGATGACATCGAGGCCGACGTGATGGGAGCCGCACGCGCCGGTCTTCGTACCTGCTGGATCGAGCGGCTGGACGGCTCGACGATGGCGGGCCGCCGTGACTGGCCGCATGCCGATCTACGGCCCGACCTGCATTTCCACGACCTCGCCGCGCTGGCCGACTGGCTCGACGCCCACATCGATACCGAGACTGCTGCCGCATGAATCTGCCCACCGGCTTCGCCACCCGCACGGATGCCGCGCTCGCCCTGCACGTGCTTGACCGCAGCGGTTTGCCGGCCTGGCGTGGAACGCAGACGCCACAGGTAGGCGCCTGGCTCGACGCCCAGGGATTCGATGGCACCGCAGGCACCGCGATCACGCTGCCCGACGCCGAGGGCGTGATGGCTGGCGCGGTCGTGGCAGTGGGCGACGCGCTCGACCCCTTCTCCTATGCACATGCGCCGTTCCTGCTGCCGCTCGCCGACTGGGCATTGGCCACCGGGCTCGATGCGGCGCGGTTGCAGGCCCTGCAGCTGGGCTGGGGCTTCGGCGCGTACCGGTTCGCCCGCTACCGGACGCCGTTGCGGCCGCCGGCGCGGCTGGTCGTCGATGAAATGTCGCCTGAAGTCATCGACGTGCTCGCCGCCTGCGTCCGGGTGCGGGACCTGGTCAATACACCGACGCAGGACATGGGGCCCGATGAGCTCGAACGCACTGTCCGCGGCATCGCCGGACGCTTCGGTGCGCAGATCGGTGTAGTCAGCGGTGATGCGCTGCTTGAGCACAACTTCCCCGCGATCCACTCCGTCGGGCGTGCCTCGCACCGCGCGCCTCGCCTGATCCGGCTGGATTGGGGCCAGGCCGCGCATCCGCATGTCGCCATCGTCGGCAAGGGCGTCTGCTTCGACACGGGCGGGCTGAACATCAAGACCGGCGATGGCATGCGCAACATGAAGAAGGACATGGGCGGCGCCGCGCATGCCATCGCATTGGCCGAACTCGTGATGTCGCGCGCGCTGCCGTTGCGGATCACCCTGCTGGTGCCGGCGGTGGAGAACGCGATCGGGCCTGACGCCCTGCGCCCGGGCGAGGTGATCGCTACCCGTGCCGGGCTGCAGGTCGAGGTCGACAACACCGACGCCGAAGGGCGGCTCATCCTGGGCGATGCACTCACCCACGCGGCGGAGGACCACCCCGCATTGCTGCTCGATTTCGCAACGCTGACCGGCGCGGCACGCATCGCGCTCGGCCCGGACCTGCCGGCGCTGTACTCGAACGATGAAGAACTCGCCGCACGCGTGCTCGAGGCGGGTGCCGCGCTGCGCGACCCACTCTGGCGCATGCCGCTGTGGCGCCCGTACTGGCGCTACCTCGCGAGCGGCATCGCCGATTTCGCCAACAGCGGGCCCTCGCGCATGGCCGGCAGCGTCACTGCCGCGCTGTATCTCGAACGTTTCGTTCCGGCTCAGCAGCCTTGGCTGCATCTGGACACCTATGCCTGGAACGATATCGACCGCCCAGGCAAGCCCGCGGGTGGCGAGGCGCAGGGATTGCGCGCGGTTTACGCGATGTTGCAGGCGTTCGCATCCGAGCCGCGCTGACGCGCCAAGGCACGTCGAGCGCCGTCGCGATTCGGTTCTCGATCTACTAGCTGGCATCGCGTGGTCACGCGTAGATCCCGCCGCGCTTCGCGCATGCCAATGATGCGCCCTACAGCCAGCCCTTCTGCCGTGCCAGCCGATACGCCTCGACGCGATTGCCCGCGCCGAGCTTGCCGATCGCCTCGGACAGGTAATTGCGCACGGTGCCCGCCGAGAGGTGCAGCTGCGCGGCGATATCGCCTGCGCTGAGGCCTTCACCCGCGAGCCGTAGCACCTGGCGTTCGCGGTCGTTGAGCGGGTCGGCTTCCGACCAGGCATCCACCGCGAGTTGTGGATCGATGGCGCGACCGCCGCGGTGCACCTGACGGATCGCGTTCGCGAGTTGTTCGGCCGGTGCATCCTTCAGCACGTAGCCGCCGACGCCGGCATCCAGCGCACGGCGCAGGAAGCCGGCGCGAGCGAAGGTGGTCGCGATGACGACACGCACCGGCAATTCATGACGGCGGATGCGCTGCGCGAGCTCGAGCCCGGTCAGGCCCGGCATCTCGATGTCGGTGACCAGCACGTCAGGCTTCAGGCGTTCGAGTTCGCGCCAGGCGGCGATGCCATCGGCGGCGGCACCCACCACTTCCATGTCGGTCTCCAACGCGAGCAGTGCGGCGAGTGCGCCGCGAACCATCGCCTGGTCCTCGGCGAGCAGGACACGGATCATCGCGGGCACATCGTCGTTGGCATCGCGCCGCACGTTAGCAGAGCGGTGCTCAGGCCGCGGCCGCGCCGAGATCATCCACCATCTCCGCGGCGGATTGTCGCGGCAGTGGCAGGCAGGCTTCCACTTGCGTGCCGGCGGATGATGATTCGATGCGCAACCGCCCGCCGAGCGCTTCGATACGTTCACGCATGCCGCACAACCCGTTGCCCGGCACGATCGCGCCGCCGCGGCCATCGTCGGCGATGCGCAGCTTCACCTCGCGTGGCGTCGAGGACAGCGTGACCTCCGCGGCACGTGCACGCGCATGGCGCTGGATGTTCGTCACCGCCTCGCGCACGGTCAGCGCAAGCACCGTTTCGATCTCCGGCGGCAGCGTCACCGGGGCGAGCGCGTAGTGCAGTTCGATCTGGTCCGATTCGAGCAGCAGGCGCGCCGATGCCAGTTCCGCGCCCAGGCCGGCCGCGCGGATGCCGGTCACCGCGCTGCGCACCTGAGTCAGCGCATCGCGCGCGACGCGGCTGACCTCGTCGATCTCGCGGCGCGCCGCCGCCGGATCACGCTCGACGAGCTTGCCGGCCAGCTCGGACTTGAGCGCCACCAGCGACAGCGTATGCCCGAGCAGGTCGTGCAGGTCGCGACCGATGCGTTCGCGCTCGGCCAGCGCGGCGAGCCGGCGCACTTCGTCGTGGCTGAGCTTGAGCGCGATATCGGCCTGCTTGCGCCGCACGTAGTGCACGTTCATCAAGCCCACCACCAGCCCGACCACCACGGCATTGAGTACGTAGATCCAGGGGAATCGCAGCCAGGCCCAGTAGCCCGCGAACACCGCGACGAGCAGGAGCATGCCGCCGATCGCGCGTCGGGCCGGCAGGCAGAACGGCAGGTAGGCGCAGGCGTAGATGATGTAGCCCTGCGCGCCGGCATTCACCGGCGTGATCACGAAGCCCAGCGCGGCGATCGCGAGCGCGCTGGGCAGAATCCAGCGGCGTTGCCCGTAGTGCACGCGGTGGAACAGCACGAGGAACACCGCGTAGCTCGCCAGCGTCGGCGCGAGCCAGTGCGGAAACGCGCGCGGCTCCATCAGCGGGACCAGGAAGATCCACATCGACCAGACCAGGTTGAGCCAGGCGTACCACGTGCTGCCCGGCTGCAGGGTCTGGAGGTAGCCCTTGCCGGGGCCGTCGGGGAACGTGCTCATGTCGAAGGCTCCGGAGGACACCGCATCATCGGTCGCGCCTCGGTCGCGCTCAAGCGCGCGCGAGGCGTCGCCGCGCCAGCAGGAAGAACACCACGCCGACCGCGGCCAGCACGAGGAGATGCATCCCGGTGCGCCCGTCGTTGGGCGCGCCCACCACCTCCAGGGCGACCTGGGCGAGATGGTGCGCAGGCCACAGTGGTGCCAGCTCGCCGATGAACTTCGGCAGCATCGACAGCGGCATCCACAGCCCGGCCAGGAAGGCCATCGGCAGATAGAGCATGTTGATCACCGCCGGCGCGCCCTGGCCGCTGACGAGGCTGCCGACGAACAAACCGATCGCGCAGAACGGCAGCACGCCCAGCATGTCCACCGCGAGCAGCCCCAGTGCCTGCGACGCGGTGAGCGTGACGCCGGCGATCGTCGTGCCGATCGCCATGAGAATCAGCGAGATCGCTGCCGCGAACAGCATCGCCATGGCCATCCGTGCACCCAGCACCGCACCGGCCGGCACCGGCATCGCGCGCTTGAGGGCGAGGAAGCCGCGCTCGCGGTCCATCGCGATCGCCACGCCGAAACCGAACAGGCCGGGCGCCATCACGCCGAACACGCCATAGGTGGCGAGCAGGTACGAGGCCACCGGGGTGCCACCCTTGTGGTTGAGCAGCACGGCGAACAGCACATAGAACATCGGCGGGAACACCAGCGTCGGCACCGCGAACGATGGAGAACGCAGCAGGCGCAGGAATTCGTTGCGCGCTTCCAGCCAGTACGGGCGCCACGGCTGTGCGGGCGCGGCGCGGGTCATCGTGTTCATGCGGCCTCCCGGGTGATTTCGACGAATGCGTCGGCAAGGCCGGCGCGGATGATTTCGAGGTCGCTCGCGGCGGCATCTTCCGCAAGCAGCCGCCGCACTACCGGTTCGGCGATGTCGGCGACGATCTCGATGCGTGGCCCGGTGCGCGTCGCGCCCAGTACATGCGGCCACCGCGCAACCGCATCGATGTCGAGCGCCGAAAGACAGCGCACGCGGCGCTGCGATACACGCGAGCGGATCTGCTGCACGCTGCCCTGCGCGACCGCCTTGCCACCGGTGATGACGACCACGCGATCAGCCAGCGCGTCCGCCTCCTCCAGGTAGTGCGTGGTGAGCACGACGCCCGCGCCTTCGGCCACCAGCTCGCGGATGGCGGCCCACAGGCGCTGCCGCGCTTCGATGTCGAGGCCTGTAGTGGGCTCGTCGAGGAACAGCAGCCGCGGCCGTCCGCAGATCGCCATCGCGAACTGCACGCGTCGCTGTTGCCCGCCCGAGAGCTTCCCGTACTGCCTCGCAAGTAGCCCGTCGAGCCCGGCGAGCGTCACGCAGTCGGCGACGCTGCGCGGCGTGTCGTAATAGCTGCGGGTGACGTCGAGCAGTTCGCGCACGCGAAGCGTTTCCGGAATCCCGGCCGACTGCAGCATCACGCCGATTCCGCGACGCGCTTCTAGGGATTGCGGCGGTAGCCCGAACAGTTCCACGCGGCCTTCATCCGCCCGGGTCAGGCCGAGCATCAGCCCGATCGCTGTCGATTTGCCCGCGCCATTGGGCCCGAGCAGGGCGAGTAGTTCGCCAGCGCGCACTTCCAGATCGAGCCCATCGAGCGCGACGACATCACCGTAGCGCTTGTGGATGCCCGCCAGGCGTGCGAGGGGAGACAGGGTGACGACGGCGGAATCCATGGCGGGCATCCTGTGGGAAGGTGGACGCAGGTTGCGCCGCCGCGGCGGGCTGCGGCAGTAGCGCCTGTCAGCAAAAACCCATGACATATGTCAGGTGACGTCGACCCGGCGCGCCGTTACGCTGCCGGCACATCGCGGCATGCCCGCAACGGCATGCAGCGCAGACGGAACCGACCGAACACGATGAACACCTCTGCCGACCTGCTCAAGGAACTCCGCATCGACCGCAACGCGCCGCAGCCGCCGGCGTCCCGGCGCGGAGTGTGGATCGTGCTCGGCGCGATCGCCGGCATCGCAGTGCTCGCAGCGGGCGCATGGTTCGTCCTCGGCCGGGCGACGACGCCCGAGGTGCAGGTCGTCGAGGCGACGCCGATCGGCAGTGGCAGTGCCAGCGCCTCGGTGCTGGACGCGACCGGCTACGTCGTCGCGCGGCGCATGGCCACTGTCTCCTCGAAGATCACCGGCAAGGTGCGCGAGGTGCTGATCGAAGAAGGCCAGCACGTCGATGCGGGTGATGTCATGGCCACGCTCGATCCGATCGATGCCGATGCGCAGCGCGCGCTGGCGGCCTCGCAGGTGGCCGTGTCGCGCAGCCAGATCGGCAGCGTGCAGGCGCAGCTGCGCGAGGCCGAGGCCAACGTGGGCCGGCTGGGTGGCCTGGCGCGCCAGCAGCTGGTGTCAAAGGCCCAGTACGACCAGGCCATCGCCCAGCGTGACGCGTTGCGCGCGCAGCTCGCCACCGCACGCAACAGCACCCAGGTATCGAGCGCGCAGTTGCGCATCGCCCAGCAGGGCATGGATAACACCGTGGTGCGGGCGCCGTTCGCTGGCGTGGTGATCGCGAAAGCCGCGCAGCCGGGGGAGATCGTTTCACCGCTGTCGGCGGGCGGTGGCTTCACCCGCACCGGCATCGGCACGATCGTCGACATGGATTCGCTGGAAGTCGAGGTGGATGTAGGCGAGGCCTATATCGGTCGCGTCATGCCGGGCATGCCGGTGGAGTCGGTGCTCAATGCGTATCCGGACTGGAAGATCCCCGGCGAGGTGATCGCGATCATCCCGACCGCCGACCGCGGCAAGGCGACGGTGAAGGTACGCGTTGCACTCAAGCAGCGCGACGCCCGCATCGTGCCCGACATGGGTGTGCGCGTGAGCTTCCTCGAGCGCGCGCAGCCCACCGCGGCGGTGCGCAAGCCAGCGGCGCTGGTGCCGAATGGCGCCATCACCGACCGCGATGGCAGGAGCATCGTTTTCGTCGTCGAGGGCGATGCAGGCAATGAAAAGGTGAAGCGCCACGAGGTGACGCCAGGCCGCACGCTTGGCGACGATCGTGAGGTGCTATCGGGCCTTGTCGGCGGCGAACGCGTTGTAGTGAACCCGCCGGAAAAGCTGGCCGACGGTGCGCGTGTTCGCATCGCGAAGGACGCCGCCGGCGACACCGGCACCGAATGAAGTCCGGTGCCGGCGTGGCTGGCACTGCGTCATCGCCTCAGGTCGGATAAGGCGCACCGCGCCGGCCCCGGGCGGTTCCATCCACGTTTTCGCGACAACGGCAGGAGTCCGCAATGTCCTCACTCGTCAGCATCCGCAACCTGCGCAAGACCTACCAGCGTGGGGCCGAACGGGTCGAAGTGCTGCACGGCATCAACCTGGAGATTCCCGAAGGCGACTTCGTCGCGCTGATGGGGCCATCGGGTTCGGGAAAGACCACGCTGCTCAATCTCATCGGCGGGCTCGACACGCCGAGCGGTGGCGAGATCGAGATCGCCGGCGCGCGTATCGATTCGATGGGCGGCGGCCGGCTGGCGCAGTGGCGCAGCAACAACGTCGGCTTCGTCTTCCAGTTCTACAACCTGATGCCGACGCTCAACGCGCAGAAAAATGTGGAGTTGCCCCTGCTGTTGACCAGGCTCAATGGGGCGCAGCGAAAGCGCAATGCCGAGATCGCGTTGCAGCTGGTCGGCTTGGCCGATCGCGGGAAGCACAAGCCGAACGAACTCTCCGGCGGCCAGCAGCAGCGCGTGGCGATCGCGCGCGCGATCGTCTCCGACCCCACCTTGCTGATCTGCGACGAACCCACCGGCGATCTCGACCGGCAGTCCGCCGAAGAGATCCTTGCGCTGTTGCAGTCGCTCAACCGCGACCACGGCAAGACCATCGTGATGGTCACACATGATCCCAAGGCTGCCGACCATGCGCGCCGCACGGTGCATCTCGACAAGGGCACGCTGGCCGCCGACGCGGCGATCGCGCATTGATCCTCCGCGCGGCGCCCGCTCGCGCGCAGCCGCACGCCGCCTTCATCGCTGAAGGCTCCGCCACTTGGCAGAGGCAGTCATGAAATACCTGCACCTCATCTGGGCTTCGTTGTTCCGCAGCAAGACGCGCACGCTGCTGACGCTGCTGTCGGTATTCGTTGCGTTCTTCCTGTTCGGCATGCTCGACGCCGTACGCGTCGCCTTCAACTCCGGCGGCAGCGTGACTGGCGCCAACCGCATGGTCGTGGCCTCGCGCCTGTCGATCACGCAGATGCTGCCCTACAGCCTCGACGCGCAGATCAAGACGATCCCGGGCGTGCGCAAGTCGACATTCGCGGCGTGGTTCGGCGGTATCTACCAGGACCCGAAAAATTTCTTCCCGAACTTCTCGGTCGGGCCGGGCTACATGGATCTGTATCCGGAATTCAAGCTGGCGCCGGCGCAGCGCAAGGCGTGGGAGGCCGACCGCCAGGGGGCGATCGTCGGCGAGACGCTGGCGAAGAAGTTCGGCTGGAAGGTGGGCGACACGATTCCGCTGCAGGCGACGATCTTCCCGACCAAGGGCAGCAACGCCTGGTCATTCAAGCTCGACGGCATCTTCCGCATCGATGACGAGAAGCGCAAAGGCCAGGAGCAGGTGCTGCTGTTCCACTGGAATTACTTCGACGAGTCCAATGACTACGTCAAGGGTCGCGTGGGCTGGTACATCATCCAGCTCACGGACGCAGGTGCGGCGAACCGCGTGTCGAAAGCGATCGATGCGCTGAGCGCGAATTCCGATCACGAGACCAAGACGCAGACCGAGGAAGCCTTCAACCAGTCCTTCGCCAAGCAGATCGGCGACATCGGGCTGATCGTCACCGCGATCATGGGCGCCGTGTTCTTCACCCTGTTGCTGCTCACCGGCAACACGATGGCGCAGGCGGTGCGCGAGCGCATCCCCGAGCTGGCGGTGTTGAAGACGATCGGTTTTTCCAATGTCAGCGTGCTGTGGCTGGTGCTCGGCGAGTCGCTGTTGCTGGTCGCGATCGGCGCATTGCTGGGGCTCGCGTTCGCGCCGGTGGTGATGCAGGTCGCGGTCAAGATGAGTGGCGGCTTCATCCAGCTGCCCGGCAACCTGCCGCCCGAGAGCTGGATGACCGGCCTCGTGCTGATGGTCGCCTTCGGCGCGCTCTCGGGGCTGCTGCCCGCGCTGCGCGCGATGCGGCTCAACATCGTCGATGCCCTCGCGGGCCGCTGAGGACACCGTCATGCGAATCAGGAAAATCCTCGGCAACCTCGGCGTCACCCTGCTGCTGATCGGCGGCCTGGCTGCGTGGATCATGCTCCCCTGGTACGGCGTGCTCGCGCTGGCGGTGCTGGTCGGCCTGTGGCTCGCGTTCTCGCGCAGTGGGCATCTGGCGCTCGCGGCGACGCGCATCGGCATCGCGGGGCTGCCGCAGCGCGCGGGCGCTTCGTCGGTGATCGTGGTCGGGATCGCCGGCGTGGTCGGTGTGCTGGTCGCGATGCTCGCGATGGGCGAGGGCTTTCGCACCACACTCGCCAGTACCGGCGGCAGTGATACCGCGATCATCCTGCGCGGCGGCTCGCAGGCCGAGACCAATTCGGTGATCACCCGCGACCAGGTGCCGCTGATCGATGCACTCGATGGCATCCGTCGTGGCGATGACGGCCGCGCGGTCACCTCGCCCGAACTTTCCCAGGTGGTGAACCTGCCGAGCATGGCCGACGGCACCGATGCCAACGTGCAGTTCCGCGGTGTCGGCCCGGCGGCCTGGGCCTTGCGCCCACGGCTGAAGATCGTCCAGGGCCGGCGCTTTGGCGCGGGGTTGCGCGAAGTCGTGGTGGGCCGCGGTGCGCAGAAGCAGTTCCGCGGGCTGGAAGTAGGCAAGCAGTTGAAGCTCGCGAACCAGGCGTGGACGGTGGTCGGTGTGTTCGAGTCCGGTGATTCGCATGAATCCGAACTGTGGGCCGACGTCGACGTGCTCGGCCCGGCCTATCAGCGCCGTGCCTATCAGTCGGTCACGGTGAAACTCGACGGCAAGTCGGGCATCAAGCGGCTCAAGGCGGCGCTCGCGGGCGACCCGCGGCTCAAGCTCGATGTCATGACCACGCACGACTACTACGCCAAGCAGTCCGAAGGCCTGAGCCGGCTGATCAAGGGCCTGGGCACGGTGATCGGCGTGATCATGGCGCTGGGCGCGGTGTTCGGCGCGCTGAATTCGATGTACGCGGCGGTGGCGGGGCGCGCGCGCGAGATCGCGACGATGCGGGCGATCGGTTTCCGCGGCCTGCCGGTGGTGGCCGCGGTGATGTTGGAGACCATGCTGCTGGCGCTGGCCGGGGGTGTGATCGGCGCCTTCCTCGCCTGGCTGGTCTTCAACGGCTACAGCGTGTCCACCCTGGGCAACAACTTCAGCCAGGTGGTGTTCCAGTTCCGCGTCTCGCCGGAACTGCTGTGGTCGGGGCTGAAGTGGGCGCTCGGCATCGGCCTGATCGGCGGCCTGTTTCCGGCGTTGCGCGCCGCGCGCATGCAGGTGACGGACGCTCTGCGCGCTTCGTGACACGTCGCGGCCGGAGCCGCGCCCGCCCGGGCCGCCCGCCGCCAGGCACCTGTACCGCGCAACTTACGCAGGCGGTTCGGCGGGCACGGTCGTCGCCACCGGTTTCACGCTGCGTGACTTCGCCAGGGTGATGACCACCACGCCAGCGAGGATCACCGCCATCGCGCCAACGTCGTGCGCGGTAAAGGTCTCGCCGCCCAGCAGCGCGCCGAACACCACCGCCAGCGGCGGATTGACGTAGGCATAGCTGGTCGCCAGCGCCGGCCGCACGTGGTGCAGCAACCAGATGTAGGCGGTAAAGCCGAAGATGGAGCCGGCGACGACCAGGTAGAGCATCGCGGCGGTGGCCGACGCATCGGGGACCGCGGTGAAACGCTCGCCGGTCACGAGAGCGGCGGCCAGCATCCACACGCTGCCGGTGAGCATCTGCCCGCTCGCCGCCATGAACGGCTCCGGCAGGTCCTGATCGCGGCTCCAGATCGAGCCCCAGGCCCAGGCGATCGGCGCGATGATCAGGCAGACCAGGCCCAGCGTGGACGAGCTCAGCGCGCTGCCGGCGTTGAGCCAGACCACGCCGATGAAGCCGACCACCAGCCCGAGCCATTCGATGCGGGTCGGATGCCGGCCGCGCAGCATCGCGAACACGCCGGCGAACAGCGGCATCGAGGCCACCGCGATCGCCGCGAGCCCGGAGCCGACCTGCGTCTCGGCCAGGTTCACCAGGCCGTTCGACAGCAGCACCATGAAGATCGACAGCACCGCGAGCGTGCGCCACTGCCGGCCCGTGGGTGCCGGTGCGCCACGCAGGCGCAGCACGACGTACATCAGCAGCCCGGCGATGAACATGCGCGACGCGCCGAGCAGGAACGGCGGGTAGCCCTTCAGCGCGAAGCGGATGGCGAGGTACGTCGAGCCCCACAGCACGTACAGCGAAGTCAGCGCGAGGCCGACAGCGAGCGGCGAAGGACGTGCCGGCGTGACAGACGCATGGGTAGGCGGATTCATTGACATACCGGAAGCTCGACGCTGGAGACTAGCGGGCACAGCACGCAGGTGCAGGCTGGCCGCCGGCATGCTGCGATGCGCCTGTCGCAACAACCCCATGTGGTCCGGAGCCGTGCGGCGCTGCGGGCATGCCGATCATTGCCCGGCAAGGCCGATAGCCGGGTCGTGCGCGCCGGTATCTTCGGAGGAGGCAGCCGTCTGACCATGCGCCAGCGCCTCGCGATCGAGCACCACGCGCTTGAGCGGCAGCCCCCAGCGATAGCCGCCGAGCGAGCCATCACCGCGCACGATGCGATGGCAGGGCACGACGACCGCGAGCCGGTTGCCGGCGCAGGCCCGTGCCACCGCCCGCGCACTGCGCGGCGCCCCGAGCGATTCGGCCAGTGCCGCGTAACTGCGTGTCTGGCCGGGGGGTATGCGCATCAGCGCATCCCAGACGCGCGTCTGGAAGGCGGTGCCGATGATGTCCAGATCGACGTGCGTGGCCACGCCGGCGAGTGAATCGACCACCGCCCGTAGCCGTGGTGCGAGGAACTCGTCGCGCCCTTCGTCGACGCGCTCCAGACGCGCCCGCGGAAACTCGCGCTGGAGTCGCGCTTGCAGGGCGTCGTCATCACCCAGCTCGATCGCGCAGATGCCGCGTGCCGTCGTAGCAACGAGGGCGCGGCCAAGCGCGGTATCGACCAGGCTCCAGCGGATTTCCTCACCCTCGCCACCGCGCCGGTACCGGGCTGGCGCCATGCCAAGCCGCGCCGCGCCGGCTTCATACACCCGGGAGGCTGAGCCGTAGCCGGCGTCGTAGAGCGCCACGGTGACGTCGGCGCCGCCGCGCAACGCCTGTTTGAACCGGCCGAGCTTGCGCCGGGAGAGGTACTCCGCCGGACTGAGGCCAAACCGCGCGGAGAAGCGGCGCTGCAGGTAGGAAGCACTCAGGCCGACGGCGGTGGCGAGTGTCTGCAGCGAGGGCTCACCCACATCAAGCAGGCGGCGCGCCTGCTCCAGTTTGTCGACGGGCGTGGTCACGGTGTCCATGCCCCCAAGCGTAACGGGCGCCCGAAGGCGCCCGCTATCCGATACCTGCGCTGGCGCACGACTCAGTCGGCCCAGTGCCCTGGCGTGCGCGCCGTCGGCAATACCTGCGCCGAGAGGCGACGGTCCGAATTCAGCAGGCGCACCGCGTCGCCGAGGATCGTCGCCGCTTCGCGAAGCAGCGGGTCCGGCCGTTTCTGCGCGAGCTTCTCGCGCTGCGCATCCTTGGCGATGTCGCGCTCGCTGGCCTGCAGGCCGTCGTCGTCGTCCTCGGACAACGGATCAAGCGCCAGGCCCGCCTGCTGCCGCGCGACTTGCCGTTCCTTGCGCTTGGTGTCCTCGCGGTCGCGTTCGGCACGACGTTCGGTCTCGTTGAGCGATACCGATTTCGCCGCACGTTCCTTGCGGAACTGCTCCACATCCTGCGACCACCACTGGAACTCGCGATCGGTCGCGATGCGCGTGGCATGCAGTTTTTCCAGTGTCGGCATGATCGGGCGGAAGTCGCCATAGCTGGTGTGCGGCACCGCGGCGATACGCGTCCATGGCAGGGCATTGTCGTAGGTGCTCTCGCCGAACTCGCTGGCGTCGACCGATGCCGGGAAGGCGATGTCCGGCACCACGCCCTTGTGCTGCGTCGAGCCGCCGTTGACGCGGAAGAACTGCGCGATGGTGAGCTTGACCTGGCCGAAGCGCGGCTTTTCCGCCGCCGGCCAGCGGTCGAGGTCCATCAGGTTCTGCACGGTGCCCTTGCCGAAGGTGGTCTCGCCGATCACCAGGCCGCGGCCGTAATCCTGGATCGCGCCGGCGAAGATCTCCGAGGCCGATGCCGAGCCACGATTGATGAGTACCGCCAGCGGGCCTTCCCACATGATGCGGTTGTCATCGTCGCCGTTGACCGTCACCCGGCCGCCCGACTCGCGCACCTGCACTACCGGGCCACGATCGATGAACAGGCCAGTGAGCTCGACGGCTTCGTCAAGCGAGCCGCCGCCGTTGTTGCGCAGGTCGAGCACCACGCCGTCGACCTTCTGCTCGCGCAGCGTCTGCAGCAGGTTTGCCACGTCACGGGTGGCGGACGCGTAGTCGCGGTCGTTGCGGCGCCGCGCTTCGAAATCCTGGTAGAACGCGGGCAGCTTGATGACGCCGATCTTCTGCGCCGGTGCGCCGTTCGCGCCTGGCACGTCGATGGTTTCCGCCTTCGCCGCCTGGTCCTCCAGCCGCACGCGGTCGCGCAGGATCGCCACGCGCACCGGCTTGCTGTCGAGGCCGACTTCGGCCGGGATCACGTCGAGGCGTACACGAGTTCCCTTGGCGCCGCGGATCTTGGCGACCACATCGTCGATGCGCCAGCCGACCACGTCTTCCATGGCGCCGGTGTCGCCCTGGCCGACGGCCACCACGCGGTCGCCCGGCTTCACCTTGCCGGTCTTGGACGCCGGGCCACCGGGCACGATCTCGCGGATCGCGACCACGTCGTCCTGCTTCTGCAGCACCGCGCCGATGCCTTCGAGCGTGTTGGACATCGACAGGTTGAAGTTGTCGGCCGAACGCGGAGTGAAGTAGTCGGTATGCGGATCGACCGCATTCGCATAGCTGTTGAGGAACGTCTGGAACACGTCCTCGCCTTTGAGTTCGTTCACCGACTCAGCGACATTCGCGTAGCGCTTGTCGAGCGTCTTGCGGATCTCGTCAGGTTTCTTGCCGGCCAGCTTCAGCCGCAGCCAGTCGTTGCGAACCGATTCCTTCCAGACCGCGTCGAGCGCCGTGCTATCGGTGGCCCACGCGGCGTCCTTGCGGTCGTAGACGAAACGGTCATTGCCTGCGAAGTCGAAATTGTCCTGCTTGAGCAGCGCGCGGGCGTAACCGGATCGCGCGATCGCGCGATCGCGATAGGCGGCGAACATCGCATACGCGGGTGCCAGGTCGCCGTTCTTGATCGCATCGTCAATGCGCGTCTTGAACGTGTCGAAACGGGTGACATCCGCCGCGGTGAAGAACTGCTTGTTCGGGT
>SCUY01000167.1 GCA_004322525.1 Lysobacter sp.
GCTCGATTCGCGCGGTGCCGTCAACGGCCTGCGCGGCGCGCTCGACCTCGGCGCGGATGCGGCTGCGGCGCTCGTCGGGATCGACCAGCACCTTCGCCACGCGCAATGATTCGACGTAGTCGGCGGGATCGGTGAACCACACCGGCTTGTCGAACATGAAGCGATGGCCACGGCTCATGCGGTCGGCCTTAACGCCGAGCAGCTCGACGTCGACGATGTCGCCGCCGAGAAGCACGACCAGCCAGTGCACGGGCCGCGCGAAGCCGAAATCGTTCGCGCCCCAGCGCATCGGCCTGGGGATCGGCATGCCGGCGACCGCCTCGGCGAGGATCTCGCCGAGCAGCGAGGCCGTCGACGCACCCGGCTTCACGGCGCGGTGCACGAAGCGCTCGCCCTTGTTGTCGGTCGTGCGCTCCAGCTGCGTCCATTCAACGCCGGCCTTCTGCGCGAAGCCTTCGAGCGCGCGCGTCGGCGCACCGTTCGCATCGAGCGCGATGTTGAGGTACGGGCCGAGCACTTCGGACTTCTGCTCGGGCTGTGCGGTCGCGACGCCCGGCAGCGCGACGGCGAGCCGGCGTGGCGTGTAGAGCGGCTTCGCGCCGCTGCGCTCGACCGCGATGCCGCGCTTTTCCAGCCCACCGACGACGCCATCGAAGAGCGCCCGCGCGAGCCCGGACAGCGCCTTGACCGGCAGCTCTTCGGTGCCGAGTTCGATCAGCAGGGGCTTCATCGCGGTCATATGACGTCCTTGTGCGTCGCGAGGAGATCAGCGCGACCGCGGTCATCGAGATCGCGCGACATCGGGTGGTCGTTCGCGTTCTTCCAGAGCAGCACTACCCCGGCAATCGGCGCAAGCAGAAACCCGAATGCGAACCACAGCCAAGGATTGCGTCGCGTCGTCTGCGCCCAGTACGCGCACAAGACACCGGCCATGAACGCGCTGGAAGTGGTCGATACAGCGAGGGGGCTGTTCATGTTTCGGCGCCCTTGGGCTGCGGCAGATAGAACGGCGCGTAGTACCGCTTGAACACATCGAGCGCTTCGCAGCGTGCGACATGCGCGGCGAGCGCGGGCCAGCGTGCGAGGTCGAGCGGCACCGCATCCTGGAGGTAGGTGGCGTAGGAGGCGACGGTGATGTCGGCGAGGGTCATGGTGTCGCTCACCAGCCACTGCCCCGCGCGTGCCGTGCAAGCCGCATCGAGCGCATCGAGCGCGCCTTCGACCTGCACCGCGCCGCGCGCGAGCAGCGCCTTCGAGCGTGCGTGCTCGGGATGGAAGATGCGCTCGAGCACCATCGCGACGCCGCGGTCTGCCGCGCCGCTGACCAGGCCGATCAGTCGCATCGCCTCGCGGCGCCGGGGGCCTGCCGGCGGTAGCAGCGCGGCATGCGGCGCCTCGTGTTCGAGCCAGTCGAGGATGGACGAGGACTCGGTCAGCACCTCGCCGTCGTCAAGCACCAGCACCGGCACGCGGCCGAGCGGGGAGTATTCGCGGATGCGGTCGAAGTCGGCGCCCACCGACCAGGCACGGTGTTCGAAGGTATGGCCGGCGAGCGTGAGCGCGATGGCGACGCGGCGGGTGAATGGCGAGTCGAACAGGCCGATCAGGATCATGCCGCCGCCTCCGCGCGCTTGAGTCCCGGGAAGCCGAGCTTCTCGCGCTGCGCGAAGTAGGCCTGCGCCACGCCCTGCGCGATCCTGCGAACACGCAGGATGTAGCGCTGGCGCTCGGTCACGGAAATCGCGCGGCGCGCGTCGAGCAGGTTGAACGAATGCGACGCCTTGCAGACCTGGTCGTAGGCCGGCAGTGGCAGGCCGAGGTCGATCAGCTTCAAGGCTTCCGCTTCGCAGGCGTCGAAGCGATGGAACAGCTCGGCCACGTCGGCATGCTCGAAGTTGTACGTACTCTGCTCGACCTCGTTCTGGTGGTAGACGTCACGGTAGGTCACCGGCGTGCCGTCGGGGCCGACCGTCCACACGAGGTCGAAGACGTTGTCGACGTTCTGCAGGTACATGCACAGGCGTTCAAGGCCGTAGGTGATCTCGCCGAGCACCGGGCGACATTCGATGCCGCCGGCCTGCTGGAAGTAGGTGAACTGGGTGACTTCCATGCCGTTGAGCCAGACCTCCCAGCCCAGCCCCCACGCGCCGAGCGTCGGCGATTCCCAGTTGTCCTCGACCAGGCGCAGGTCGTGCACCAGCGGGTCGACGCCAAGCACCTTCAACGAGTCGAAATAGAGCTCGACGATGTTCGCAGGCGAGGGCTTCATCACCACCTGGAACTGGTAGTAGCGCTGCAGGCGGTTGGGGTTTTCGCCGTAGCGCCCATCGGTCGGGCGCCGGCAGGGCTGCACGTAGGCCGCGTTCCACGGCTCCGGGCCGAGCGCGCGCAGGAACGTGGCGGGATGGAACGTGCCGGCGCCGACCTCCAGGTCCAGAGGCTGGATGAGCACGCAGCCCTGCTCGCCCCAGAAGGCATTGAGGCGCTGGATGAGTTGCTGGAACGTCGGTGCCGGCATGCTGCGTTCCGTGTAGGCGCGCGGAAAGCCGGCTAGTATAGCCACGCGTTTTCCACCCCCTTTTCCAGCCGTCATCCGGCATGCGGCGGCGATTCCAGCTACGGAATCGGCTGGCCGATCCGGCAGGCGCCCGCTCCGCGTGAACGGCCCCCGGTCCAGCCAACGTGATCCAGCCTTTCCTCATCCTCGAAACCGGCCAGCCGGTGGCCTCGCTGCGTCGCCATGGCAGATTTCCGCACTGGATCCGCGTCGCCGCCGGACTCTCCCGCGACGAGGCGGTGGTGGTCGATGTCGAACACGGTGAACCGCTGCCCTCGCCCGAGGGATTCGCCGGGACGATCGTCACCGGCTCGAACGCGATGGTCACCGAGCATCACGACTGGAGCGAGCACACCGCAAAGTGGCTGGGCGATGCCGCACAGGCAGGCCTTCCGCTGTTCGGCATCTGCTATGGACACCAGCTGATCGCGCATGCGCTCGGCGGCGAGGTGGGCTGGCATCCGGCCGGTCGCGAGATGGGCACCGTCGAGATCGAGCGCCTGCCGCCGTCGAACGACGACATTTTGTTCGCCGGCCTGCCTGGCCGTTTCGCCGCGCAGGCCACGCACCTGCAGTCGGTGCTGCGAGTGCCCGACGGTGCGACGGTGCTGGCGAAATCCGACCACGACGCCTGCCATGCCTATCGCTGGGGCACATCCGTCTGGGGCGTGCAGTTCCATCCCGAATTCAGCACGACGCACATGCGCGGCTACGTGCGTGCGCGGCACATCGCGATGCAGCGCGAGGGCCTGTGCCCGGTCGCCACCGCGCGCGCGGTCGCCGCCGCTCCGCATGCGCGGCAGGTACTCCAGCGCTTCGTACGTTTCGCCCGCCGTGCAACGGCTTACTGACAGGCTCCCCGCGATGCGTATACGCAAGCTTTCCGCCGCACAGGGGCTCGTCTGGGTCCGCGAGGCGATCAACATCGGCGCACGCAATCCGCGCGCGGTTTTCGGCGCGGCGGCATTGTTCGTCGCCGCGCTCTACGGCTTCGCCGCGCTCGCCGTGCTTCCGGTGGCGATCGGGCTGCAGGGGCGCGACCAGATCACGCTTCGCGAGGCATTCGGTGTCGCGATCCCGTTGTTCATCGTGCTCACACTGGCGATGCCGCTGCTGCTGGCCGGGCTGATGCACGTGGTGCGCGAGGCGGAAGCCGGTCGCCCGGTGCGCGCGCGCGACCTGTTCGCGCCCTTCACCCAGGGGCGTGCCCGGCCCCTGGTGATGCTCGGGCTGGTGCAGGTGGCGCTGAACCTCGTCGGCGCGCTGCTGGTGATCGGTCTGGCCGGCAGCGACTACTGGCCGGAGTACTTCAAGGCGCTGCAGGGCGCGATGAGCGGGCACGTCGCCGTGCCACCCCAGCCCGACCATCCCGTGCTGATGATGCTCGTGCAACTGGTCTTCAACTATTTCAGCTATGCACTGGTGCTGCTGTGCGTGCCGCTGGTGGCATTCTCGAACACCGGCCTTGCCGAAAGCCTGCGGCTTGGGCTGCGCGCTTCGGTGGCCAACGTCGGGGCGAACCTGCTCGCTTCCGTGTTGTTCATCGCGGCCCTCGTGATGGCGGCGCTGGTCGTCGGCGTCGCGGCGCTGGTTGTCGGGCTGGTTGCCAGCCTCGTGCATCCACTGCTCGGGGCGATGCTTTCGCTGATCGTCTATGCCGGTTTCGCCGTCGTGGTGCTGGTGGTGCTGGTCGCGATCAGCTACGTGGCCTGGCGGGATACCTTCGATACGGGTGACGCGACGGCGGCCGTCGTCCCCGGCCCGGCGCACATCGAAGCCTGATCAGCGCGTGACCGGTGCGCGCGGTGCCACCCAGCGCGCCGCCAGTATCCCGGCTTCGTACAGCAGGCACATCGGGATCGCGAGCATCAGCTGCGAGACCACGTCGGGCGGGGTGATCACGGCAGCGACGATGAAGATGCCCACCACCGCGTAGCCGCGCGATTCGCGCAGCTGCGTGGGCGTCACCCAGCCCAGCAGCACGAGGATCACCAGCGCCACGGGGAGCTCGAAGCTCGCGCCGAAGGCCAGGAAGATCACCAGCACGAAATCGAGGTAGGCGTTGATGTCGGTCATCATGGCGACGCCCGCGGGCGTGACGCCGGCGAGGAAGGCGAACACCGACGGCAGCACCAGGAAGTAGGCGAACGCGCAGCCGGCGTAGAACAGCGCCACCGCCGATACCAGCAACGGCAGCGCGAGGCGTTTCTCACGCTGGTAGAGGCCCGGCGCGACGAACGACCAGGCCTGGTAGAGCAGCCACGGCACCGCGAACATCAGGGCCACGACGAAGGTGAGCTTCATCGGCGCGAAAAACGGCGAGGCGACGTCGATCGCGATCAGCTGCCCACCCTTGGGCAGCTTGTCGAGCAACGGCCGGGCGAGCCAGGCGTAGAGCCGGTTCGAGAATGGCAGCAACGCGAAGAACACCAGCATCAGCCCGGCCACGCCACGCAGCAGGCGGGCGCGCAGTTCGATCAGGTGGTCGAGCAGCCGCGGCCCCTCGGACGACGGCGGCAGCGAGGCCTCAGCGCCGGTCATCGGCGGCGGGGTCGGTGGGCGTCGAGAGCTCACCCGGACGCGTCATGTCGGCCTCGGCATCGCGCAACTGCGCCTGCAGGCGATCACTCTCGGTCCGCATCGCCACCTGCACCTCGCGCAGTTCATCGCGCACGCGCAGGATGCTGCGTCGCATGTCCTCGTCGGCGAGTTCGGTTTCCAGTTCGGATTTCACCGAATGCCACTGCGCACGCGCACGCCGCACCCACAGCCCGGCGAAGCGCGCGGCCTTGGGCAGCCGTTCGGGCCCGAGCACGATCAGGGCGACGATCGCGATGAGCAGCAGTTCGGAGAAGCCGACGTCGAACATGGCGCCGCGCGCGGCGCTCAGCGGCCGTCGCGGTCGGCGTCGGCGTTGCTGCTGTCGCGATCGCGTTGCGTTTCGTCGCGACGCTCGTCACGCAGGCGTTGCGTCTCCTCGTCGCCCCGCACGCCTTTCTTGAACTCCCGCACGGCGTCGCCGATGTCGCGCGCGCCGCCGGTCAGGCGCTTGGTGCCGAACACCAGCAGCACGATGACGAGGACGACGATCCAGTGCCCGATGCCCCAGCTACCCATGGCAGCGCCTGCGTGATTTTGAAGAGGCGCGCAGCATAGCGCAGGCGTTCCTGATGATCAGGGCAGGGGTACGGCTTTGACCGGTTCGGCGTTCTCGAACGGCTGGGGCGCGGGCGCCTCTACCGTAGCGGCGGCGCCGACCTGTGTGCCCGTGGCCGTGCTCACCAGCGGTGTCGATGCGGTCGTGGTCCCGGTCGCGGCCGCTTGGGTGGCCACTGCCGGTGCGGGGCCGCCGCGCTCGGCACGGGCCGCGGCGCTGGCTTCCTCGAGCGCGTCGCGGAAATTCACCACCGCATTGGAAGGCGGGGCTGAAACCCGCCCTTCGAAGATCATCCGCGGCGTGGTATCGCGCCCGTAGGCGGCCTCGTTCGCGGCGTCGTCGATCTGCAGTACCGCGCCGTCGAGTGCGATGCCGGCGAACAGCCCGCGGGCGCGCGACCAGGACCAGATCTCGGCCTTGAGCTGCCCATCGGTGGCGGTGGACGCGCTGCGCCCGACCGGCCCGGCCGCGACGGCCGCATCGGCGCCCAGCGTCACCTTGCCGTTGACGATCGAATCCAGGCCACGATCGGAACGGAACACCAGCACGATGTCGGCCGACTGCAGCCCGGCCTGGAAGCCGATGCTGCCGCCGGTGAGCTTGACGAAGCTCGGCTGCGACCAGGTGCCGTCCGGGTTCTTCACCGCCAACAGTCCATGACCGCGGCGCCCGCCGATCACCAGGCCGATCTTCAGCGCATCGGGCACGACCACGATCGCGCGCGCCTCGTCGAGCAGCTTGTCCGGGATCGACGACTCGGGAATTTTCTGGATGTCCTGCAGCACGCGCAGCGCGTTGCGGGCGCGATCGTCCTCGGCCGGCCCGGCGATCGCGATGACAGGGGCCACGACGGCGAGGCCGAGGGCGAGGACGAGTCCGGACAGGCGGGGGATGCGGGACATGGTCGGTACCGGGTGAACGGGAATTCAGGCTAGTGATACCGGGATGAATACCGCCGCAACCACCCGGCGTGAACCGCTCCGGTGCGGGCGATGGGACACCCCGCGGGTGGGCCGCTGTCATGCTATGCCGATGAACCTCACGCCTTCGACCGGGCCGCGCGATGCCGTCGTGCTGGTCAACCTTGGCACGCCCGATGCACCGACGCCCCGCGCCGTGCGCCGTTACCTGTCCGAATTCCTGCACGACCACCGGGTGGTGGACCTCAGCCGCTGGCTGTGGTGCCCGCTGCTGCACTTCGTGATCCTGCCGCTGCGCTGCGCGCCGGTGTCCAGGAAGTACGCGAACATCTGGATCGACGGCCCCGATGGCGGCTCACCGCTCGCCGTGTTCACCCGCCGCCTCGCCTGCGCCGTGCAGACGAGAATGCCGGACGTGCGCGTGGTCGATGCGATGCGCTACGGCCGCCCCGCGTTGCGCGACGTGCTGCGCGGGCTGCACGAGGACGGCATCGAGCGCGCGTTCGTGCTGCCGCTGTACCCGCAGTACTCGACCTCCACCACCGCCTCGATCGCCGACGTGCTGGCGCGCGCGGACGCCCTGCCCACGCGGATGCTGGAGGACTACCACCTCGACGCCGACTGGATCGCGGCGGTGGCCGCGCGCATCCGTGCTGCGCGTGCCGGTGATGCGGGCGCACGGCACCTGCTGTTTTCCTTCCACGGTCTGCCGCAACGCTTCGTCGACCGCGGTGATCCCTACCAGCGCCAGTGCGAGGCCGGCGCCACCGCGATCGCACAGTCCCTCGGCCTGCCACGCGAGGCCTGGTCGCTGAGCTACCAGAGCCAGTTCGGCCGCGAGAAGTGGATCGGCCCGTCCACCCGGGCGACATTGCAGGGCTTCGCCGCGCGCGGCGTGCTCGATGTCGATGTCATCGCACCCGGTTTCGCGGTGGACTGCCTGGAAACGCTCGAGGAAGTTTCCGAAATGCTCGCCCATGAATTCGCCGCCGCGGGTGGACGGCTGCGCTACCTGCCCTGTCTCAATGATGGCGATGACCACGCAGCGGTCCTGGCGCGGCTCGCGCGGCACGGCCTCGCGGACTGGCGCTGACGTGCGCGACATCGTCCTCGATACGCCATTCGGGCGGCTTGGTGGCCTGCGCGCCGGCGTGGGTACACCGGTGCTGGCGCTGCATGGCTGGCTCGACAATGCGGCCA
>SCUY01000168.1 GCA_004322525.1 Lysobacter sp.
GCCATTGCTCGGTGCGCGCAGCAGGTAGCTCGAATACCGTCCGGCGTCGAAGTTGGCGATGCTCGAAAAACCGTAATTGCCCAGCGACGATTCAAGGAACAGGTTGTAGATGTCGTTGGATTCGTAGTCGAGGCCAGCGCGCACGGTGTGGTCACCGGCGTACCACGTACCCGCGAAGAAGCCGTTCCAGGTTTTGGTGCGCAGCAGGTTGGCATGGCGGTACTGCTCGGTGCCCAGTGCGATCTGGCCCGTACCGGTGCTGATCTGCACCTGCGGCAGGCGCGAGAACGGCTGCGGCTCGGCGAGGAAATCGCGATAGCTGACCTTAGCCTCGGTCGAGAAGCTGTCGGACCAGTCGCTGAACGCCTGGGCCACATAGCTCTCGAAGCTGTTGATGCGGTTGAACCATGCGCTCGACAGCGCCAGGCGGTTTCCACCCAGGCGCGCCAGCTCGATCTGGTTCTGCACGGTGTTGGTGTAGCGCAGGCTCGCGCGATGGTCGTCGTTGATGTTCCAGTCGAGCTTGACCAGCTTTTCTTCGACCGTGTTGTCGAGCGCGGCTGCCGCGTAGCCGCCGGCGTCGATGCCGTAGCGGGTGCGCGCGATCTGCGCGACCTGGTCGGCCTGGGTAGTGGTGACGCCGGTCAGCGAGCCGATGTCCGGTGCGGGCGACGTGCGCTTGAACTTCTCGTAGTTGGCGAAGAAGAACAGGCGGTCGCGCACGATCGGGCCGCCGAGCGTGGCGCCTGCGGTGTACTGGCTGTCGAACGGCTTGAAGCGCACGCCGCGGTCGTCGACCTCGCGGCCCCAGTCGCCGTCGCGGAAGATGTAGTAGGCGCTGCCCTTGAAGTCATTGGTGCCGGACTTGGTTACCGCATTGATGCCGGCGCCCGTGTAGCCGCGCTCGGTGACGTCGTACTGGGAGATCGCGACGTTGATCTCCTGGATCGCCTCCATCGACACCGGCTGGCGCAGCAGCGGCAGGCCGTTGGCCTGCAGGCCGAAGGTGTCGTTGACGGTGACGCCGTCGATGGTGACCTGGTTGAAGCGGTTGTTCTGGCCGGCGGCGGTGATCGAGCCGAACTGCTTGTCGCTCTGGCTGACGCGCGGATCGAGGCGGGCGAAATCCTGGATGGAGCGCTCGATGGTGGGCAGCGCGGCGATGCGCTGCGCGCTCACGTTGGTTCCCGCACCCATGGCGTCGGCGCGGAAACCCTCCGGCAGGCGCACGCCGGTGACCTGGACGCTGTCGAGCGTCTGCGTTTCGCCCGTCAGTGCGGCGTCGACGGTGCCGGTCTGCGCCAACTGCAGGTAGACGTCCCGGATGACTTCGGTCTGCCCGTCCTTCGTGATCGTGACGGTGTAAGGCCCGCCCACGCGCAGGCCGCGCGCGGAGTAGCGGCCCTCGCCGTCGGTTACGGCCTGGCTGACCGTGCCGCTGGGCTCGTGGCGGATGGACACCGTGGCGCCGGCGACGGCGGCCTGCCCGGCCGTGGTGACCCGTCCGGAAAGGGCGGACGTGGTGTTCTGCGCGAACGCCGGGACGGCGGCGGCGATCGCAAGCGCCAGAACGAGCGGGCGCAGTCGGTTGGGCGTCGGGTGCACAGGGGTCCTCACGGGGATAAAGGCGCCGGGTCGTGGCGCGCATACGCTAGTGTCTTCACAAAGTCTTTACCACCACGAACGCGGCGCAAATCGCGAACATGGGTCGTGCTTCACTTTCTACGTGGCGGCTGAGCCGAACCCGCGGGGGAGGCGTTGCCCCGCGGGATGCTCGGCAGATCGACGGCGCGCCGGCCGAGCAGCGGCTTCGAGGAACACTCCGGCGGCCTGGAAGGTCTGGAGCCGGCTTCTACCGGATCAGCGGCAGGATGCGCTCCTTGAGGATCCTGTACTCGGCGTCCACGACTTCCTGATTGGGGTCGTGGCCCGAGTGTTCGAGCATCACCAGGTACTTCTGCGGTGCTTTCAGGCTGTCGTAGTAGCGTCGGGCGACGTCGGGCGTGGCCAGCAGGTCGTGCGCGCCTTCGACGAAGAACATCGGGATCGCGAAATCGGTACCCAGCTTTGGCAGGTCGACCTGCGAGAACATGCCGTCGCCATGCATGCCGACGAAACTCACGAACGAGTATTCCTCCCCGGCTTCGTAGTCGGCCAGCGCCTTGGGGGTGGAATATCCGGCGGCGGGTTTCCACCAGGCTGCCGGCGGTGGGGTGGTCACCTTGGCCTCGTACCTGCGGATCACACGGCGCACCTTGCCGAAGCTGCGCGGGTCGGTCCACGGTGGTGCGCCGACGCCTTCCAGCACGGCGAGCGCGCTCTTGTCGTCGGCGGCCCGCACCAGCGCGAGCAGGCCGGCGTAGCTGACCGCCTGGTTCTCGCGATAGCTGACCAGTTGCGACGTGCCCAGATAGGCGTGGAACAGTTCCGGATGGGCCTTGGCCATGTGCACGCCAAGAATCGAGCCCCACGAACTGCCCCACAGGATCACTTTCTTCTTGCCGTAGCGGTGGGCGAGGTAAGCGGCCAGTTCGGCACCGTCATCGCTCATCTGCTGGAGCGTCAGCACCGAATCCGGTGCGGGCGGGCTGCGGCCGTAGGTCATGCCAGCGCCGCGCTGGTCCCACTGCACGAGGGTGAAGTCCTTGCTCCACGCGCCGTAGATGGCCTCGGAGTAGGGGCTGAGCGGATTACCCGGCCCCCCGCTGATGAACAGGATGATCGGGTTGGCGCAGCTGTCGCCCTTCACCGTGACCCACTGCTCGATGCCGCCGATCGTGACGAAGCCTTTCTCGTCGAGCTTTCTCTTCTTCGCGGTGCATGCCGGCGCCCTGCCGACGTGATGCGCTGCTTTCGTGGCAAGGGCCGGGGGTGCGGCAAGCACGGCGTGCGCGAATGCAGACAGCAGCAAAGCTGCGCAGATACGGGAGCGAGTGAACAAGGTCGGCATTCCATTGGTTGAGCCGACACATCGTCGGTGTCGAAGCATAGGAGGAAAACCGGCGAGCGCGAGGGGATGCCTGCGTGGCCGGCTACACTCCCGACGGGGCACGCCTCATGGCTTGGGCCGGACGGGTGTGGAAATGCAGGGCAGGCGTAGCACGGGGGTGCGCGGTGGTTGATGGTCGTCTGGATCCGCCTCTATTCGAGGTGGACAGGTTTTCGCAGCCAGTGTCGCTCGAGCGGACACCGTTTCTCTATAACGATGGCGGACGCCCCGCCTTCCTGCCGGCGTTGCCGCAGGGCGTGGTGGCGCTGGAGCCGGCGGCGACCGATCCGGAGCTCGCGGTGGGCCGCGAGCACGTGGTCTCGGAGGTGATCGGCGTCAAGCCGACGCCGCCGTACGGGGTCGAGACGCAACTGGGCTTCGTGGCTGGCGAAGTGGCCTACGAGCCACTGTGGGTGACGCCGGGAATCGCCGCGGCATTCGGCATCACGCTGGTGAAGCCCGGGCAGGCGGTGCGGGTGGAAAGCCCGGTGCCGGATCTGTCGCAGGTCGAGTACGAGTACGGCGTGTTCGCGGGGCACTGGTCGCCGTACCAGGACACCGGCAACCGGCTGCTGAGCGTGGTCTGCACGGATCTCGAGCATCACGATTTCCCGCACGTGTTCGCGTCCACCGACCCGCGCTTCCCGCTGGTGATCTCGGTGGGGCGCTACTGGCCGCGCCTGTGCCGCATCCGCCTGGCGGACCTGTGGGTGCCGCAGGGCTGGGCGCTGTATATCCCGCCCAAGCCGGCGGTGCCGGGGCAGGCCTGCATCGACCTGCACAACAACCGCAATTCCGCGCGCGCCTGCTGGGGCGACATCGCGCACGATTCGATCACCACGCACACGCTGTTGCAGGCCACCGGTGGTTTCTTCAACTGGTACTGGAACGCACACGACACCGCACACGGCCGCCCGGCCGGAGGACCACGCCCATGAACGCGCCGTTGCAGCACGATTTCGAAGCCGCCCACGGGCGCGACCTCGCGGAGAACGCCGATGTCTACCGCACGCTGCTCGAATCGACGAACGCGATTCCATGGAAGCTCGACTGGCCTGCGCTGAATTTCGCCTACATCGGCCCGCAGATCGAAAAACTGCTCGGATGGGCGCCCGAGAGCTGGCTGAGCGTGGAGGACTGGGCCACGCGCATGCACCCGGAAGACCGGGACCGCGCGGTGAGCTTCTGCGTGGCGCAGTCGCAGGCCGGCGTGGATCATGAAGTCGATTACCGCGCCCTGAAGATGGATGGGGACTATGTCTGGATGCGCGACGTGGTGCACGTGGTGCGCGGTAGCGACGGCGAGGTGCAGAGCCTGATCGGCTTCATGTTCGACATCAGCGAGCGCAAGCTCGCCGAAGAGGAGTTGCTGCGTCTGCACCGCGAACTCGAGGCACTGTCGCAGACGGATGCGCTGACCGGCATCGCCAACCGCCGCATGTTCGACCAGCGACTCGACACGGAATGGATGGCATCGCGGCGCAGCGGTCAGCCGTTGTCGCTCCTGCTCATCGATATCGACTGGTTCAAGCCGTACAACGACACCTATGGCCACGTGGCGGGCGACGAATGCATCCAGTGCATCGCGCTCGTGCTCAAGGCCGCCGCGCGACGGCCCCGCGACGTGGCGGCGCGCCTGGGCGGCGACGAATTCGTTCTGCTGCTGCCGGACACCGACGAGGCCAAGGCGCACACGATTGCCCATGACTATGCGGAAGCCATCGCGGCACTGCGGATGCCGCATGGCGTCGGGGGTGCCGGCGCGGTGGTGAGCGCGAGCATCGGTATCGCTACCCGCTGCGCCACCGAGGCTGACGAACCGCGTTCGCTGCTGGAGGCAGCGGACGAGGCGCTCTATGCCGCCAAGCGCCACGGCCGTGGGGGAGCGGCGACGGGCTGAGCCCTGCAAGGGACTGATAGGCACGTCCCCGGGGCATGCGCTTTTCAGCGCGAAGGTGTGGCCCGTTTCCGACAGCGGGGAGTCGGATGCAACGAAGGCCGACGCCTTTGCGCCGGCCTCAGCGTCGGTAACTCAGCGGATGTTGCCGACGGAGTTTTTCGCTGTGTCGTGCTTTGCCCGTGTCTTCTTGGCCTCGACATTTTTGCCGGCGACGTTGGGCGCGGCGTCAGCAGTGGTGGTCGGAGCAGCGGCTTTACCCGTGGCTGCATAGGAGGCGGCAGCTGCACCACCACCACCGCCGGCCAGATTGCCTACCGAGCTGACGGCAGCGCTGCCTTCGCTGGTGTCGGGTTCCCGGCCCTGGGAAATCATGCCGCCCGCAGCATGCAAACCGGCGTTCACTTTCTCGCCGAAGGTGGCTCCCTGCGTCTGCTTGGGGACGGTGACATTCCTGACGGTGGACTTGCCTTTTCCGGTTTCGGCGGATCGGGTGGCGCCCGCCTTGTGGGCATCGGCATCGGCATCAGCATCAGCAGCGAAGGCAGTCAGGGAGGCGGCTGCGAAACCTGCGGCGATCAGTGCGGATAGCAGCTTGTTCATTTGCTTGCTCCTGAAATGGGTTGACCAGCGCTTCTTGCGGGCTGGGGTGCCACCGGACTCTAACCCAAACCCTGAGGGCCGATGGGAGGGCATGCGACCCGCGCGACCGACCTGTTCGCGCCCTCTGCACAGAGTTGGCTGAATCCTGCTTCGCCTTGCACTGAGGGCATTTGAGGACAGCACATGAACAACGAAGTACAGGCCCTGATCCAGCAGCTCTCGCAGAAAGGCAACGAACCGGCGCCGCCCGAGGTGCAGGCGCAGTTCCAGCAGATCGCGCAGTCGGCGCCGCCCGAAGTGTTGAGCCAGGGGCTGCAGGACGCGTTCAATTCGGACCGCACGCCGCCGTTCGCGCAGATGGTCGCGCAGTTGTTCGGGCAGGCGGATGGCCAACAGAAGAGCGGGATCCTTGGCGCGTTGCTGGGCGGCCTTGGCGGCGCAGCGCATCCGGCGCTTGCGCAGGCGGGCATCAATGCGAATGCGAACCCGGAGCAGGCGACGCAGCTCTCCACCGGTCAGGTGGAACAGATCGCGCAGCAGGCGGAGCAGGCCGACCCCGGCATCGTGGGCCAGATGAGCCAGTTCTACGCCAGGCATCCGGTGCTGGTGAAATCGCTGGGTGGCATGGCCATGGCGCTGGTGCTCGGCCGCATGCGTTCCGGCGGGTGATAGAATTCGTGAAGAGGCGCGCTGTTTTCCGTCACCGCGAATTTCGCTGAGGGCGCGCATCCTCACTGTCGACGCGAGCCGCGCCCTTCCGGATGTACCGCCATGCGCAATGCCTGCTTAGCCAGCCGCCGTCAATCCCTGCCGCGCCGTGTCGCGCCTGCACTGTTCCTTGTGGCGGGAATCGCTACCTGCGGAGCTCCCGCTGCGTGGGCGGCCAGCCGGCCGGATGGCAATGCGGCCCTGCTGGCCGGGGCCGAGGTGTTCGAGAACATCACCGAGTCGGCGCCCACGCTCGACCAGGCCGGTTTCTCGCGTCTGTACCAGGGCTACCGTCGCAGTGCGGCGGCGATCGATGCCGCGCTGACGCCGGCCCGCCGTAGGGAACTGCTGACCAATGCGGCTGGTGTGGAGCGCCACTGGAAAGCGGGTGAGCGCCATGCCATGGCACTGGATGCCGTCGAGGCCTATCGCACGCTCGTTACCGCGGTGGATCGCAAGGCGATGCCGGTCCCGGTGGAAGTCTCGTTGCTGGACTACGCCGGGTTCCGTCTGAACGCTTTGCTTGGCGACGGCAAGTCGGCCAACTGGCCTGCGATCAGGCGCACCACCACGGAAGCGCATGGCTTCTGGAAATCGATCCAGTCACGGGTGAAGGATCCGGTGCTCGTGGACGCGATGGTGCGCACGCTCAAGGCATTCGACACCGCGACGACGAAGCGCGACCCGCAGCTGCTCGCCTATGCGGCGGACATGGACCTGATCCTAGTGGACGGACTGGAAACCCATCTGACGCCGGCATCGGGACGTTGAGCGAAGCGACACGCTGAGGGTCGGCCAGCGCGACCGCCGGAGATGTCGTACCTGTCGTTGTGGCGAGGCATACACGCGGGTACGGCACATCAGCGCGATCGACGTGACACGCGGCGATCGCCGCGGGTTCAGGCTGTGGCGGCGCGTGGCGGCTCGATGAGTTCGGGCCATCGCCGCAGCAGGGCGGCACGCACGCCGGCAACGTCCAGGCCCGCCTCGGCGAGCAGTTGCTCGCGGCTCGCATGATGCTGGAAGGCATCGGGTAGGCCGAGATGCAGCACAGGCATGGCGATCCCTTCCGCGGACAGCAGTTCGGTCACGCCCGCTCCCGCGCCACCGGCGATGACGTTGTCTTCAAGGGTCACGAAGGCCTCGTGCGTGCGGGCGAGTTCGAGAAGAAGTTCGCGGTCGAGCGGTTTCACGAAACGCATGTTGACCGCAGTGAGCCCAAGCTCCGCCGCCACCGCATCAGCTGCCGGGACAATCGAGCCGAACGCGAGCAGGGCGATGCGTGAGCCGCGGCGACGCACTTCGGCGCGACCCAACGGCAGCGTGTCAAGTGCCGGCTCGATGACCACACCGGGGCCGGTGCCGCGCGGATAGCGCACCGCGGCCGGGCCCTCGTAGTGATGGCCGGTACTCAGCATCTTCCGGCATTCATTCTCGTCGGCTGGGGCCATCACCACCATGTTCGGCACGCAGCGCAGGAACGAGAGATCGAGGTTGCCGGCATGCGTGGCGCCATCCGGGCCGACCACGCCACCGCGGTCTATCGCGAACAGCACGTCGAGGTTCTGTATCGCTACGTCATGCACCAGCTGGTCGTAGCCGCGTTGCAGGAACGTCGAGTAGATCGCGCAGACCGGTTTGGCACCTTCGCAGGCCATGCCGGCGGCGAGCGTTACCGCATGCTGTTCGGCGATGGCGACGTCGAAATAGCGCTCGGGATATTCCCGGCTGAAACGCACCAGGCCGGAGCCTTCGCGCATCGCCGGGGTGATGCCCATGAGGCGCGAATCGGCGGCGGCCATTTCGCAGATCCAGTCGCCGAAGACATCGGTGTAGGTGGGCTTTTTCGCCCCCGTCCTGGCCACCATGCCCATGGCCGGGTCGAACGGCGAGACCGCGTGGTAGCCGATCTGATCACCTTCGGCCAGTTCGTAGCCCTTGCCCTTGGTGGTGATGACGTGCAGCAGCTGCGGGCCCTTGAGACCCTTGAGCGTTCTCAGCGTGGCGAGCAGGGCGGGCAGGTCGTGGCCATCGATCGGGCCGGTGTAGTGGAAACCCAGTTCCTCGAACAGCGTGGAGGGCACGAACATACCCTTCCAGTGTTCTTCCCAGCGCCGCACGAATCGCGCGGTGGGCCGTCGTTTGTCGCCGAGCAGCTTCTTGCCGCCTTCGCGCAGTGCGTTGAGCGTGCGGCTGCCGCTGAGGCGGCCGAGCATCTTCGTCAGCGCACCGACGTTTTCGCTGATCGACATCTGGTTGTCGTTGAGGATCACCAGCACGTTGGGCTCGGGCTCCATGCCTCCACCGTGGTTGAGCGCTTCGAACGCCATGCCCGCGGTCATCGCGCCGTCGCCGATCACGGCGATGACCTTGCGCTCGTCGCCGCGCGCCTGCAGTGCGATCGCCATGCCGAGCGCGGCGGAGATCGATGTCGAGGAATGGCCGACCCCGAACGTGTCGTATTCGGACTCTTCGCGCTTGGGGAACGGCGCGAGGCCGTCCTTCTGCTTGACGGTATGGATGACGTCGCGGCGGCCGGTCAGGATCTTGTGCGGATAGGTCTGGTGGCCGACGTCCCAGACCAGGCGGTCGACCGGCGTGTCGAACAGCCAGTGCAACGCGACGGTGAGCTCGATCACGCCCAGCCCCGCGCCGAAATGGCCGCCGACCGCCGAGACCTGTTCGATCAGGTAGGTGCGCAGTTCCTCGGCGATGGCCGGCAGTTCGTCCTCGGGGAACTGGCGCAGATCGGCAGGGACGGCGATCCGGGAGAGGCGCGGGTAGCGCTGGGGGTCGATCATGGGGGCAGCCGGGAAGCGAACCGGGGATTGTCCCGCCGCCGCCCGGGAGGGGCAAGGCGGCGGTGCCGGCTCAGCGGCCGCGCAGGCGCCCGAACAGGCCGCCGGTCTTGGGAACTTCCGGCTCCGGTTCGGGCTCGCGATAGGGCTCGGCGAAGCCGCTGGCCAGGGAGGCGTTGACGAAATCCGCCACGTCGCTGGCCGGCACGTTGCTGGCTTCGGCGATCTCCGCGATGGTGGCCGGGCCTTTCATCATCGCGGTGGCGATGCGGAAGTGCTTGGGAAATTCGCGCTCGGTCTGCGGCCACTTGGTCAGCCGGAAGCGGTCCTCAGTGTCGAAGCCTGGTGCAAGACGGCCATGGCCTGCCAGCAGTGCGCCGTACCAGACCAGCCGTGCGAGCGGCTGCGGAGCGCCGGAAGCGGCCGCCTGCGCCGACCAGGCATCCGCGTTGACAGCCTCGAAATCCGCCAGCGAGACCGCCTTCCCGAACAGGGGGGCGAGCGGCTTGAGGGCCGAAGGGCCGAAATACTGGCGCTGGTCATCATCCACGAGCAGGGAAATGCCGGCGTGTTCGATGCGCTGGCGTCCACGCAGGCGGCCTGAGGCCAGCCACTCGGCCAGCGTTTCCGGCTCCGCGCTGCGAGTGGGGACAGGCGCAGGCGGGACAGGTGCCGGCGGCGCCTGCGTGGCCAAGGTGGCGTCGGGTTCGGGCACGCGAGGCGCGATGCTCGGTGCGGCCGGGACCACCTGCGCGACGGCGGCGCTCGGAGGCTGCTGCGCCGCCCGGGCAGGCTCGGCAACCGCCTCGGGGTTCGGTGGCAACTCCTCGGCGACCGACGGCGCCGGCCGCTCTTCGGGCGTCACGTCCTGCGGCTGCGGGGAGGGTGTCATCCCGGACGGAACCGCGGCGGGTGGAGCAACAGTCTCCGGGGCCGGCAGCGGATCTATCGGCCGGTCGCCGCGCACCTCGCGCAGCAAAGCCGCGAGCTCGTCGGGGTCGACCGGGCGGCCGATACGGAAAGGCGTCTGCGTGCGCGGAGCGCCCGTCAGGCCGATCACCTGTTTGCCGGCGGCATGCAGCCGCAGCCAGCTCATCGGCCCGTACATGCTGTCCATATCGACGACGACGTAATCGGCATGTGTATCGCCGACGAGCTGCCAGCCACCGCCCGAGGCCGGTAGGGCCTGCTCAAATGCACGTCGCAATTCGGATTCGGTGCCCGAATCCATGCCGGTAAAGCCGAGAGTGAGTACAGCCATACGCCTCTACCTGGGGTTTGACCCGAGTGTTGCGGAGCGGCAACCGCACGTCAACGCGTGCGCGGGCCCACCGGCTGCGTGAGGCACGGGAAAGCGCCAATCTGTGCGGCGTGCCTCAGACAGCGATGCGACTGCGCCGGGGCAGCTGCGCCTTCAGGAACTCCATCTGGTCCGCCAGGATGTGGCGATTGGACAGGATGAGGTGTTCGATCCAGCTGGGACGGTAGGGAACGGCCAGCAGCGGCATGGCGGCCTGCTGGGGCGTGCGGTTGCGCTTGCGCGAGTTGCACGGGAAGCAGGCCGAGACCACGTTTTCCCAGATGTCCCCGCCACCCCGGGACAGGGGCATCACATGGTCGCGGGTGAGCTGATGGCGGGGAAAGGACTGGCCGCAATACAGGCACAGCTGCGCGTCGCGCGCGAACAGGGCGGGGTTGCTGAGGCTTGGCGTCGGATTGAGCGCATGCGCCCGCGCGCGGCCGCGGGTGGCGACGATCGGATGCAGTTCAACGATGCTCTGCTCGCCGGTGCGCCGGTTCTGTCCGCCGTGAATGCGCAGGCAGGGCTCACCGAGCGTCCAGGCGACAGCACCGCGTGCGTAGAGGCAGGTCGCGTCATGCCAGTGCAGCCAGTTCAGGACGTGGCCATGCGCATCGAGGCCCAGCAGACGCACGCCGTCGCCCGGCAGGCCGCGTTCCGGATGCGCGACCGGCTCGGCCGACCAGGCCGCGTCGTTCTGGATCAATCGAAGGCGCGCATGGGTAGCGTCCATGCCCCGAGCTTATAACGCGCGGAGGAGGCGTGCGCATCGATGGCGAAGCGGAAGGAAGGAATGCGCTGCAGGGATATCTCAGCGGCAGTCAGGCGGGCGCGGGTGGACGATGTCGTCCGGCATGCCCTGCCGGAAGCGACATGGCACGGCGCGGTGCCTGGCGGAGCCGCCTCGTCGCGTGTTGCAGCCCGAGTGTCAGCGCAATACGCCCGGCAGTCCCGGTGCGGGGCTCAGGTCGCCCTTGCGGTCGATCTCGAAGGTGCGGGCCGACTTGTCCTCGGGCGTCGCGGTGATCGTTCCCTTGAGCGCATAGGCAATGCCGCGCTGCATGGCGAGCGCGTCGGCGACAGCGAGTTTCGCGGCGACGGAGGGCTGTAGCGTCACCGACACCACGTCGGCCGAGGCGGGGCCGATCCCGAGAGCGGGGGTCGCGCGTACATCCGCTGCAGGCTGGCCGGCTGCCTCGAGCGCGAGCGCGACCGTGTCGAAGCGCATCGGGATACTGCTGTAGTTCTGCAGGCGCAATTCGACGTTCCAGCGGCCATCGGCGCGGACCGTGATCTGCTGGATGAGCGCTGTCGGCTCCGACACGCGCTTGACCGGCCCGCCCATGCATCCGGCAAGGGCCAATGCGGCGGTGGCGATCAGGGCAGGGCGTAGTGAACGAAGTCGCATCGCGGAACTCCCGGCGGAAGGGGCGAGCATAGCGTCACCCCGGGAGTGCAGGCCGCGCCAACATGCCGCTGCGCATACTGCACGCTTCCCGAATAGGACCGAATGCCGTGGACCGATCGAACTGGAAGCGTATTCCCGCCGGTGTCTGGGCATTGGGCTGGGTGAGCCTGTTCATGGACTTCGGCTCTGAGCTTGTGCATTCGCTGCTGCCGCTGCTGCTGGCGGGGCCGCTGGGCGCCAGCGCATTCGCGATCGGGTTGATCGAGGGAGCCGCCGAAGGGTTGGTGCTGGTGACCAAACTGTTCTCCGGCTATGCCAGCGACGCGACCGGCCGCCGCAAATCACTGGTGGTATTCGGTTATGGGCTGGCAGCGGTGGTGAAGCCTGTTTTCCCGCTTGCCTCGTCGCTCGGCTGGGTCGTCAGCGCACGCATGCTGGACCGCTTCGGAAAGGGCATCCGCGGCGCGCCACGCGATGCGCTGATGGGCGACATCGTGCCGTCGGACCTGCGCGGCGCGGCGTTCGGCCTGCGCCAGTCGATGGACACGATCGGCGCGGTGATCGGCCCGCTGTGCGCGGTCGGGCTGATGTTCGCTTTCCACGACGACATCCGCCACGTGCTGTGGTTCGCGGTGATTCCCAGCCTGATCGCCGTGTTCATCCTGGTGCGTTTCGTGCGTGAGCCCGAGCGCCGTCCGGCCGAGCGCAGGGCGCGTCTGCCGATCAGCCGCGCCGGCCTGTCGGTACTGGGCCGCCGGTATTGGCATGTCGTGTTCGTCGGCGCGCTGCTGGCGCTCGCCCGTTTCAGCGAAGCCTTCCTCATCCTGCGCACGGACCAGCTCGGGTTGGCGACCACCTATGCCCCGTTCGTACTGGTGGTGATGAGCATCGTGTATTCGCTCAGCGCTTATCCCGCCGGGGTGCTGTCCGACCGCCTCGGGCGTCGCGGCATCCTGGTGGTGGGGCTGGCGGTGCTGGTCGCGGCGGACGTGGTGCTGGCACGCGCGGGCTCCCCTGGGGTGGCGTTCGTCGGCATCGCCCTGTGGGGCCTGCACATGGGCCTGACGCAGGGGGTGATGTCCGCCTTCATCGCCGACCATGCGCCGGCCCAATACCGGGGCACGGCGTTCGGTGTGTTCAGTCTTGTTTCCGGCGCCGGCCTGCTGCTCGCCAGCGCGGGCGCCGGGGCGCTGTGGGAATGGCAGGGTTCGCCCGTGACATTCCTCGTGGGGGCCGTGCTCGCCGCGGCCTGCATGGTGGCGACGCTGGCATTGCCGCGCGCGGGCGCTGCGAACGCGGAAGCCCGCCGCGAGGGCGGGCTTCCATCGTGATGCAAGGCGAAACGGTTACAGGCCGTAGACCGCGAACAACCGGCTCGCCGCCGCCGCATAGGACGCGCGGGAGACGGTCTGCGACGGATCGAAATACGCCACCACCGTCGGCTGCAGGTCATACGGCCCCTGCGTGATGGCGAAACGCGCATTGATGATGCCGAGGTCGAGCGCGAGCTGCACGTAGCCACGCAGGCTGTCCGGAATCGAAGCGGCATCCTGCACCGGCACGCGCTTTCCGTCGTACAGCGCGGTGAGCGGGCCGGTGAGCGACTGCGCCTGTGACTGCAGCCCCAGGCTCTGCACCAGCGAATACGCCAGGCTGACCCGGGTGACCGAATCGTCGGGGCGGAACGCGTCGCCAAGGCGACCCATCACGCCCGACTGCCGATGGCTCAGGTCACGTTGCGCCGCACCGTTCGCCGTCACCGCTTCGGCCACCGCGGCGACGGGATGTGCCGCGCCCAGATCCGACAGCGTCGAACCGTTGCCCAGGGGTTTGAACTGGCGGATGCCAGCGCCCATCACCAGGAAATCCGCCAGCTGTCCGCGGGTCAGCGTGGCATCGGGAAGGAAACGGCCATCCGCGCCGCTGTCCACCAGCCGCCGCGACACACCGAACTCGATGAAACCGCGTGCGGGATGTCCTTGCACATCGCTGAGCCCGGTATAGCCATCGGTGCGCAACTGCTTGACCTTCACTGTCACCGTGCCCGGCACGCCGTAGCCGTTGGTGACCTGCGCCGGGTCGAGGTTGGTGCCCGACACCGAGCCGACGCCGCGTATCGTCATCGTCCACGTTCCCGCCACGCCGGGCGCCGAGACCGCGATGTTCTGCCCGAGCAGTGGCAAGGCGATCGACGAGCCATAGCGCTTTCCGTTCGGATCGGTGAGGGAGATCGCGACTGTGTTGTCACCCACGTTCGCGCGCGCGGCGATCAGCGAGATGTCGCTGCCGACCTGGAACTGCACCGAGCCGGTGGGCCCGACGGGGCTGAAGTCGATGTCGTAACTGTTGCTGCTGGCAGTGGAGACCTGCGCGTTCGCATTGAACGTGCGCGCCGCGTTCACGGTGCTGCCGAAGGTGCCGGCCTTCAGCACGCTCTGCACCGCCGCATAGGCGTTCGCATAGCCGGCGCCGGCTTCCCAGTCGGCATTGCCGGGCATGTTCGAGGCGGTCTCCTGCAGGATGCGCTTGACATCGCGCCAGTCCATGCCCGGATTGGCTTCGAGCATCAGCGCCACGATGCCTGAGATGTGCGGCGCGGCCATCGACGTACCGGACATGTGCGTGTAGCTGAGGGCGAGGGCAGGACCGAGCACGGCGGCGTCTTTCTGCGCGGACGTCTTGTCGATCGCACCGGTCGAGGCGCGCACGGAGACGATGTCGACGCCGGGCGCGGTCACCGTCGGGCGATCCACCCAGCGATAGGCGGTGCCGTCGACCACCACGTTGCCGCCGCGTCCCTTTTCGCCACGCGACGAGAAGGTGGCGAGGCGGCCTTTCTTGTCACCCGCCGCGACAGCGATCACCCATGGCGCCTTCTTGAAGTTGCCGGTGATCGTGCCTTCGCCCGAGCCGGAGTTGCCCGCCGAGAACACCACGACGACGCCGCGGTCGGCGAGCTTCTTGGTCGCGATGTTGGTCGGGTCGTCGGGGTCGAAATCGGTACCGGTATCGCTGGTATTGCCGAACGAATTGGAGACGACACGGATGTTGTATTGCGCCTGGTGCGTGAGCGCGTAGTCGAAGCCACCGATGGTGTCGAGGATGAACAGGCCCGCGCCGGAGCCGTAGCCGATGATGCCGGCGCCGGGCGCGACGCCTTCGAATGCGCCGCCCGGCGAGGCCGCGCCATTGCCACCGACGATGCCGGCGACATGCGAGCCGTGGCCGCCACCGATGTCGGTGTTGGCGACGCCTTCCTGGTAGGTGATCGGCAGCATCGAATCGAGCGAGTACAGGTTGGTCTGCGCCGCGACGTTCTGGCGGGTGTGTTCGGGGAATTTCAGGTCGGCATGCGTGCCGTCGACGCCGGAATCGTTGATCAGCACGCCGATACCGCGCCCGCTCACGGGCAGCCCGTTCACCCGCATGCCGCTCTCGGTGCGCAGGCGGTCGACGCCGGTCAGCTGCGTGGCTTCACGGTTTTCGTACTGCAGCGGCGCATTGAGCCACACCGAGCGTACGTCGGACATCGCGAGCAGCGAACGCACCTGCGCAGGCGTCGCGAGTGCGCCGGCGATCGGCAGGTCGCGCATCGTGAGCCCCTTCAGGCCGAGCGCGGCGAGGCGCTGGCGCTGCTCGGCGGTGGGGGCTTCGTTGCCCTGGAAGCTGACGATCACCTGCACGGTGTCCGTCGCGGCGAGCGTCGGCAGCAGGGCTTCGAGGTGCGTATCGAGACGGCGCGCTTCGGCGATGAACGGGGTGGCGATGATCGCGGCGGCCAGCAGGCTGGCGCGCAGGCGGTGACGGCGGGGAATGGACATGACAATGCCTCGGCGGGGGATCCGCCTTGAGCATCGGCCGCCGTGCGGCGCGGCGCATCGGGACGTTGGCCCAGCGCGGCCGGGGACTTTCACCCAGTCCGGCGGCGTACGGAGGTGGTCAGTCGAGCAGGCCCTTGCGCAGTGCGTAGCGCACCAGTTCAGCGGTGTTGCGCACGCCGACCTTGTCGATGACCCGCGCGCGGTGGTTCTCGGCGGTCTTGGTGCTGATGTCCAGCCGTCG
>SCUY01000022.1 GCA_004322525.1 Lysobacter sp.
CGGCAGCGCCGCCGGCGCGCCTCCGACAGCCAGCCTGCGGAAGTCAGCCCGTCACCGGCAGCACTCGCGTATCCCGTGGCGGTGGCCGCGCCCGCTTCGCCCCCATCGCGGCGCCAGCGTGCGGTAGCGGAATACGCAGCGCATCTGGCTGGCCCCCGGCCGCGCCCGGTGACTGCACGGGCCTGATGCTGGACGCTTCGCCTCAGGTGGTATCGGGCGCTGAGGAGTCGGCATCGGCGGTGGGGTTCCCGAATTCGACCAGCGCCGCCAGTTGCCCGAGCGATTCCTGCCAGCCGAGGTAGCAGAACTCGACCGGAATGGCCGTCGGGATCCCCGCCTGCACGATGTCCAGGCTGGTTCCGCAGGCCACTTCATGCAATGTCACCGTGACCTGCATCTCGCCAGCCAGGGCCGGATCGTCGAAGCGGTCGGTGTAGCGGATCAGGCGGCCGGGCACGAGCTCGACGTAACTGCCGCCGAAGGAATGACTCTCGCCGCCGGCGAATGCCGTGAACGTCATCCGGTGGCTGCCCCCCACGCGTGCATCGAGCGCGTGCACGGTGGCGGTAAAACCGTGCGGCGGCAGCCATTTCGCCATCGCCGCGGCGTCGAGGAAGGCGCGATACACGCGGGAGGGCGGCGCGCGCAGAACCCGGTGGAGACGCACGGTTCCCGAGGATGTGGACATGGCGGCGGTCGATGGAGGCAGGAGGGCTATCCTGCCCCGGCAGTGGGCGGCCTGTCGCCATGCCGCCCGTCGCGCGGGAGACCCGCGCTCCCGGCGCGGACCACCGCCCGGCTATTCCCGGCGTGCCTCGACCATTGCGTTCCACCGGGCGACCAGGATCGAGAGCGCGACATTGGCGGGCTCGCCGGCCTGCGCTTCGTCGAGCGCATCGATCCAGGTTCCGGTGTCGTCCATGCGCCGGTACTGCCGCTGGAACCCCTTGAAGGCCATGTGCCAGGTGTCGAACCGCCGCGTGACATCCGAGGCGCGCGCGAGCACCTGCACGTCGTGATGATGGGGCGACGCCGCGATCCGCGCGAAGGTCCGTTCCACCGCGTCCGCCGGGCCTTCCAGGTATTGCACGATCGCCACGCCGTCCTTGATCAGCACGCCGGTGATCCCGCGTAGTGCATTGAGCGTGCGCGAGTGCAGCAGGAGCACGTCCAGTTCGGCGTCGGTCAGGCTTGGACGGGCGCTGCTGGCGTAGACGAGGGCATTGACCATGCATCGATCCTGCCTGCGCACTGGCGCGGCTGCAATGCGCGCATGCCCCTAGAATGGCCGCCCTCGACCTTGCCAGGCCCGCCATGTCCCCGAAGTCCACCGTGGTCAAGGTCGAGCTGCAGGTCAGTGACATGGACCGGCATTACTACGCCTCGCACGCGCTGACGCTCGCGCAGCATCCTTCCGAGACCGACACGCGCCTGCTGGTGCGGCTGATCGCCTTCGCGCTGCATGCCGATGAACGCCTCGAATTCGGCCGTGGCCTGAGCGACGAGGACGAGCCGGCACTGTGGCGTCGCGACTACACCGGCGAAATCGAGCAATGGATCGAGCTCGGGCAGCCGGATGAATCACGGCTGCGCAAGGCCGCCGGGCGCGCGGCGGAAGTGGTCGTGCTGACCTACGGCGGCAACGCGGCCGAGCTGTGGTGGTCGCGCAATGCGGCGACGCTCGCGCGGCTGCGCAACCTCACCGTGATCGATCTCGACCCTGGCGAGCTCGACGGCGCCCTGCCGTTTCTCGAACGGGGGGCGCGGCTCACCGCGATGATCCAGGATGGGGAACTGCAGCTGATGGATGCCGAACGCAGCGTGTCGCTGCATCCGCGGCTGCGCGTCGCCGGCGCGCGGCGGGGTTGAGGCTGGCCATGGCGTGACGGGCGGGCGCCCGTGATGCATGGCGCGCGGGCGCGTTAAGGCGTCAGCGGCCGCGCGATGTGGGCCGTGCGGGACGCGGCGGCGTGGACGGGACGCTCGCAATGGTTTCCGAGGCCGTCTGCGGCTCGATCTGCTTCAGCACCCGGGTATTGCCCAGTACTTCGACCTGGCCACCGGACGCGCGGAAGCTGGCGAGGTGCTCGGCGATGCGGTCACTGGTCAGGTCACGCGGTGTCTCGGCCTTGCGGCCCGGGGCGTAATGCGTCTTCGGGAAATACTTGTCGGTCGGCGTGCTCATCGATCCTCCTTACACCAGCGCGACCGGGATCGGTCGTGCGTAATAGTTCGCATGGTCCTCGCGGACGGCGGCGCAGTACGGCCCACCCATCGAGAACTTCCGGCATATCGCCGGCCGCGTCTCGTAGATCGAGCAGCACATGCGGGCGCTGTCGATCGCCACGCACCAGCCATCCTCGTCGCGGGCCATCACCCGCAGACCCTCCGGCGTCGTCTCGACCAGATGCCCTGGAATCGCATCCTCGGGCATCACCACGACCGTCAGCCGGCAGCAGACCGCATCACAGCGGCTGCACTGGATATCGGGGTCGGGGATGACGTCCTCAAGATCGTAGAGGTCGCTGACTGGGGCGGTGGCAGGCATGTCACGGCTCCCGAACGGCGTCCGCGTGGGTGACGCATGGAGGAGAGCGAAGCGAGCGGCGGGGGCCGGGCGAAGCGCCGGGAGACGAACAATTACCGGGCCATGCTACGCGCAGGAGCTCTCAGCGCCCCTGAGACGGCCTCGGTGGCCTCAATGGCCTCAGGCGGCCGCGTGTGATCCGGGTGCGCTGGTGGGGCGCGGCCCTGCTGCGGACTCGACCGGATCATGCGGCTCCTGCTGGCGAAGCGTCAGGCTGCGCACGGCGATCAGGCGTCCATCGCGGGCGAGCGCTGCGGTGCCGTGTTCCGCATGGCGCAGGAAGGCCGTGCTGGCCTCGCCACGCACGAACAGGAATTCCCAGCCCATGTGCTCGAGATGACCCAGCTTGGCGCGCTGCGGCAGGGTGAGCCGGCGCCGTTTCTCGGAGTCTTCCAGCGGCCTGCAGCGACGACGGTCGTAAATGAGCATGGAATTCCCTGGCCTTCGGGCTGCCTGCGACCGTAGTGGAACATCGTCAGGGCTGCGTGAAGCAACAGCCGATGCCTGCTCCCCTTATGCCAGAGCCGCGGGCGTTAGTCATCCGGACTTCCACCCATGCCGGTCGACGTCAGCTGGCGCCGGGGCGGGCGTGCAGGCCAAGCGCCTGGGCGACCAGCGGCAGGCTCTCGTCGTCCCGCCGATGGGCGATCGCACCGGCGAATGCGTCGGTGTCCGCCTCCCACGACCACACCGTGTAGTGATGCTCGCGCAGGCGGTCGAAGGCGGTGCCCAGCAGCGCCGGCACGTCGGTGTCTGCGAGGAAGTCCGGGTCCGAGGGATCGTCGGTCCCCCAGTCGATGCGCAGGTCGAACCGCGCGGCGAGTTCGTCCAGCGCGTCGATCAGGCTGGCGGGGTCGTCGGCAGCAACATGAAAGGTGGATTTCCAGTCGGTGGCCTCGCGCAGGCGTGCGGCCACGTCGTCTTCATCGATCGGGGACTCGCGCCACGTGGCGAACTGCTGCAGTGCTCCCTCTTCGTCGTCGGGATTGATCAGCAGGAGGAACTGCCAGACCACGGCCTCGACCGCGGCGTCCTCGTCGAGGTCCGTGCTGCCAGGAAAACTGCGGGCGAAGTTGTCGTCCGGATCGTAGTCGGTATGCATGGCGCGGCGTGCGTGGGCGGGCAGCCGCCGAGCATAGTCGCTCGCGTGGCACGGGTATGTCGCGCTGGGCGATAACCGGTCGTTCGGATGCAGGCCGTAGCCTGCACGCCGGTACACCTCGGCACGCGCTGGTCTCCACGCATGCACCACACCGATGCGGAGACACTGCCGGCTCGTCGCACTGGAGCCAGACGATGCGAATTGCCGGACGCCTCGCCACCACGCTGCTCGCCGCCCTGTTGATCGCCACCCCGGATGCCGGGGCGAAGAAGCGCGGACATGGCCATGGACAGCATCATCGCGAGGCCGTCGCGCACGTACCCGCGTGGATCCGGAGCCGGCTGATGCGTGCGCGTGGCTGGGTACGTCATGTGGCCCGGGAGTCGGGGCCGCCGCGCGAACGCGAGCGTTCCCGGACGCGTCGAGCGCGCGTGGAATCGCCGGGGTCTCCCCGCTATGCACGCACCGATGGCGCGGAAATCCGGCTTCGGCGGCAGGGAGCGATCGACAGTTATCTGCGCGACCACTGACGGTGTGACGGAGCGGTCTGCCGGGTGCCGACGCCGTCCGAGCATCCATCGCATGCCCGCCCGGGCCGGCCGGCACAGTGCGCGACACATGAAAAAGCCGGGCCCATGACAGGCCCGGCTCGATTGCCGCAGATCGTCCGCCGCTCAGGGCATCAGCACGGCATCGACCACATGGATCACGCCGTTCTTCTGCATCACGTCCGCCGTGGTCACATGCGACTGGCCGCCTTTCGCGTCGGTCAGCACGATGCCGCCGTTGCCGTCGTCCTTCGCGGTGAGCACGCCGCCCTGCACCGTGGTCAGCGTGGCGCTGCCGTTGCCGGCGGCGATCTGCGCCTTCAGCGACGCTGCGTCCAGCTTCCCGCTCACCCGGGTTCTCACCTACCACGTGG
>SCUY01000169.1 GCA_004322525.1 Lysobacter sp.
GGACCCGCGGACCCGCGGGTCCGCGAGAAGTTTCGCCTCAAGATTGAGTCGGCGAACGCGCCACTCACGACACCAGCTGATTACATTTATGTAGAGCCGCGACTAACACTGGACGCAAAAAAACGCCCCCGTCATGCGGGGGCTTTATTTGCGTCAGATGGTCAGCGGATTAGGCCTGTCTTGGTCGATCTTGTACTGCTTGATCGCCCGCGCCACATCCTTCCCCGTCATCTTCCCCTCGGCCGCGAGCGCGGCAATCGCCGCATGCGCGATGTGGAAGCGGTCCACCTCGAAGTGGCGACGCAGGTTCGCGCGGGTGTCGCTGCGGCCGAAGCCGTCGGTGCCGAGCACGGTGTAGCGCATGGGCACGTATTCGCGCACCTGGTTGGCGAAGGTGCGTACATAGTCCGTCGCTGCGATGGCGGGGCCGGGGCGGCCCTGCAGCAGGCCGGTGATGTAGGGCACGCGCTGGGTGTCTTCGGGGTGCAGGCGGTTCCAGCGTTCGGCGTCCACGCCGTCGCGGGCGAGTTCGGTGAAGCTGGGGCAGGACCAGATGTCGGCGGTTACGCCGAAGTCCTTGTCGAGCAGGTCGGCGGCGGCAATGACCTCGCGCAGGATGGTGCCGGAGCCCATCAGCTGCACGCGCAGTTCGCCCTTCTTCGGCCTGGCCCCGCCCTGCAGCAGGTACATGCCCTTGATGATGCCGTCGGCGGCGCCTTCGGGCATTTCCGGATGCACGTAGTTCTCGTTCATCAGGGTGAGGTAGTAGTACTCGTCGCGCTGCTCGGTGAGCATGCGCTGCATGCCGTGCTGCAGGATCACCGCGACCTCGAAGCCGAACGTAGGGTCATACGCGCGGCAGTTGGGAATGGCGCTGGCCAGCAGGTGGCTGTGGCCGTCCTCGTGCTGCAGGCCTTCGCCGTTGAGCGTGGTGCGGCCCGCGGTGGCGCCCAGCAGGAAGCCGCGCGCGCGCATGTCGGCGGCCTGCCAGGCGCTGTCGCCGATGCGCTGGAAACCGAACATCGAGTAGAAGATGTAGAACGGCAGCATCTGCAGGTCGTTCGTTGAGTAGCTGGTGGCCGAGGCCATCCAGCTCGAGAACGCGCCGCATTCGGTGATGCCTTCCTCGAGCACCTGGCCGGCGGCGTCCTCGCGGTAGTACATGAGCTGGTCGCGATCCACCGGCTTGTACTTCTGGCCGTGCGGCGCGTAGATGCCGAGCTGGCGGAACAGGCCTTCCATGCCGAAGGTGCGCGCTTCGTCGGCCACGATCGGCACGCAGCGCGGGCCCACCTGCTTGTCGCGCAGGATGATGTTGAGCGCCTGCACGAACGACATGGTGGTGCTGATCTCCCGCTCGCCCGATGTCTTGAGCAGGCGGTCGAATACTTCAAGCTTCGGTGCTTCGAGCGACGTGCTGGCCTTGCGGCGACGCTGCGGCAGGAAACCGCCGAGCGCGTTGCGACGCTCGCGCATGTATTCCACTTCCGGTGATTTTTCGCCGGGGTGGAAGAACGGCACGGCGCCGTCGGCGAAGGCGGAATCGGGGATCTGCAGCTGGAAGCGGTCGCGGTAGGCGCGCACCGATTCGTCGTCCATCTTCTTGGTGTTGTGCGTGGGGTTGAGCGCCTCGCCCGCCGCGCCCATGCCGTAACCCTTCACCGTCTTGGCGAGGATGACCGTGGGCATGTCCCTGGTCTTCACCGCGAGGTCGTAGGCGGCGTAGACCTTGTGCGGATCGTGGCCGCCGCGATTGAGGCGCCAGATGTCGTCGTCGGACATGTTGGCGACCAGCTGCGCGGTTTCCGGGTACTTGTTGAAGAAGTTCTCGCGCGTGTACTTGCCGCCGAACGCCTTGCAGTTCTGGTATTCGCCGTCGACGGTTTCCATCATCAGCTGGCGCAGCTTGCCGGTGGTGTCGCGCGCGAGCAGCGGATCCCAGTAGCTGCCCCAGACCAGCTTGATGACGTTCCAGCCGGCGCCGCGGAACTGGCCTTCGAGCTCCTGGATGATCTTGCCGTTGCCGCGCACCGGGCCGTCGAGGCGCTGCAGGTTGCAGTTGACGACGAACACCAGGTTGTCGAGGCCTTCGCGCCCGGCCACGGAGATCGCGCCGAGCGATTCGGGTTCGTCGGTTTCGCCATCGCCGAGGAAGCACCAGACCTTGCGGTCGGACTTCGGCATCAGGCCGCGGCCTTCGAGGTATTTCCAGTTACGCGCCTGGTAGATGGCGGCGATGGGGCCCAAGCCCATCGAGACGGTGGGGAACTGCCAGTAGTCCGGCATCAGCCAGGGATGCGGATACGAGCTGATGCCGCGGCCATCGACCTCCATGCGGAAGTTGTCGATCTGGTCCTCAGAGATGCGGCCTTCGAGGAAGCTGCGCGCGTAGATGCCGGGCGAGCTGTGGCCCTGGTAGCCGATGAGGTCGCCGGGGTGGCCGCCTTCGGGGCCGCGCCAGAAATGGTTGAAGCCGACGTCGTACAGCGTTGCGCTCGATGCGAACGACGCGATGTGGCCGCCCAGGTCGCCGGGCTTGCGGTTGGCGCGCACCACCATCGCCATCGCGTTCCAGCGCAGGATCGAGCGGATGCGCCACTCCATGGCCGAATCACCCGGGCTCTTGGCCTCGAGGTGCGGCGGGATGGTGTTGATGTATTCGGTGGTGGGGTTGAACGGCAGGTGCGCGCCGGCGCGACGCGTGACCTCGACCATGCCTTCGAGCAGCTGGTGCGCGCGCTCGGGGCCTTCGCGGTCGATGACGGCGCTGATCGACTCCAGCCATTCGCGGCTTTCGGCCGGGTCCGGATCGTCGTGCAGCATTTCGGAAAGCGCGCTGGAAAGATTGCCGATCATGCGGTCACGGCCCCTTGGCCGTCGGTGTTTGTGCAGGGGAAGCCTTGATTCTAGCAAGCGCACAGAGCGGCTCCGGCGCGCTGAAATCGAATGCGTGACGGTGGTGCGGGCGCGTGTGCAGTCGATTGCGGGGCCGATGCGATGACTCCGCACTGCCGTCCGTCGGCATGACTTATGGCCCGGTTGACATCTACTACACGGTTAGTACTAATAGCGCCGTACCCCACTGCAAGGCCTGCCCATGGCGACCCCCAACCCCACCGAAGGCGAACTGGCGATCCTGCGCGTGCTGTGGTCGCGCCGCGAGGCGATGACGGTGCGCGAGGTGCATGCCGAGCTGTCGAAAGGCAAGGACACCGCGTACACGACGGTGCTGAAGATGCTCACGATCATGGCCGACAAGGGCCTGGTGCGCCGCGACGAATCCGAGCGCAGCCATACCTACCTTGCGATGCAGGACGAGCCGGTGGTGCAGTCGAACCTGCTGCGCGACCTGATGCGCCGTGCGTTCTCCGGTTCTGCGTTGACGCTGGTGCAGCGCGCGCTCGACGACGAGAGCGCGAGCGCCGAAGACCTGGACGCGATCGGCAGGATGATCGCGCAGGCCAAGGCCAAGCGGAAAGGCTGATGGATTCGCTCGCCGCCCTGCAGTTCGGTATCGCGCCTGCGCTGGCATCGGCGCTGCTGCATGCGCTGTGGCAGGACGCGGTGCTCGGCGTGGTGGCGTGGGCGGTGCTGGCGGCCATGTCGCGGTCGAGCGCGTCGCTGCGGCATGCGGTGGGGATGGTCTTCCTGCTGGCGATGGTGATCCTGCCGGCGTCGAACTTCGCGCACTTCTGGCAGGTGCCGGCGACGGACGTCAACAACGGGCTGCTGGCGGCGATGACGGCCCCGCAGGTCGGAGGCGCGAGTCCCCTGTACGAGCAGGAGTCGAGTCCGGTCGCCATCGTGCTGGCGTTGCTGTGGCTGACGGGCGTCACCGCGATGCTGCTGCGACATCTCGGCGGCTGGCGCCTGGTGAGCGCGCTCGAGAAGCATCCGTTCGAGCGGCTGCCGGCGGATTGGCAGCGTCGCGTCGACAGCCTGTGCGCGGCGATGCGGATCGGTCGCGACGTATCGGTGCGGTTGTCGAAGGATGTCGTCGGCCCGTTTACGGCGCGGCTGTTTCGCCCGGTGATCTGGCTGCCGCTGTCGCTGATCACGCAGCTGCCGCGCGAGCAGGTCGAGGCGCTGCTGGCGCACGAACTCGCGCATGTCGCGCGCATGGACTGGCTGTGGAATGGATTGCAGTGCGTGGTCGAATCATTGCTGTTCTTCCATCCCGCGGCGTGGTGGCTCGGGCGGCGCATCCGCACCGAACGCGAACACGCCTGTGACGATCTCGCGGTGACGGCGTGCGGGGACGCCATCGCCCTGGCCGAGGCGCTCGCGCAACTCGAGCGTCAGCGGCAACCCGCTCCCCGTCTTGTACTCGCAGCCCATGGAGGCTCCCTTATGCAACGCATCACTCGACTCATCTCAGGCCCGCCCTCGCGCGGACGCTGGGGAACTCGCGCCGGCATCGCCGTCGTACTCGTCGCCGGCACCTTGCTGGTCGTGCAGCTCAGCGTCGCCGGCACCACACGCCCTGGACTGCGTATCCGATCCACCACCGATGGCGTTCTGCGCCCCGGCGACATGCGCGAAATTTCGGCGCATGGACTCGATGGTGATCGTTACTACCGTGCCGATGTGGACGCCGACGGCCACCTTGTCGAGGTGTACAAGCGTGACGGAAAGTTGCGCCCGCTCGACGCGGGTGCACGCCGATGGCTCGCCGAAGTTTCGCGACTGAGCGTGCCGCCTGCACCACCGATGCCGCCCGCCCCGCCGATGCCACCGGAGCCGCCCGCGCCGCCCGAGATTTCCGACAGCGCCGAGTTCCAGTCGCTAATCCGCGTTGTCGCGGCAGATCCCGGCGTGATCGCCCGCCTCGGAACGCCCATCGCGATGGCATCGAACGCCGTGCATGGCCGCATCGATATGGACGCTCACCAGCTGACAGTGACCGCGACAGACGGCCGCACCCGCATGCAAGCGGACCCGGCCGCGAATGGCGACGCGGATGTGCGATTCGATCTGACCGGACCCAAGGGCCGCGCCACGGTGCACGTCGGCGCCGAGCTCAAGCAAGGCACGTGGTCGATGAAGACGGTCGACCTGCAGGGCCCTGCGCGCTGAGTTTTTTTGCCCGCACGTACTAACACTTTCGTATTAACCGACTAGTAGTCAACCGCGCCACAACCACAACAGGATGTTTTCGATGAAAACTCGCAATCAACTCGCTCTCGCCCTCCTGATCGCCCTCGTGCAGGCACCCGCCCTCGCCCAGGAAAAGCCCGCTCCCGTCGTCGTCGATGCGGCCACGCAACACGCTGTCGTCGCGGAACTCGCGCGGCAGCTGCAATCGAACTATGTGTTTCCGGATGTCGCTATGAAGCTCGCCAAGTCCCTGCGCGCCAAGGACGCCGCCGGCGGCTATGCGAAGGCGACCGACGCCGAAACGTTCGCCAAGGCGCTCGGCGATGACCTGCGTAAGGTAGGCGCGGACCTGCACTTCCAGGTCGCCTACGAACCCGGCTTCGGCCAACGCCCGCAGGACTCGCATGCGCAGCCGAGCCACGAAGACGTCGAGCGCATGCGCAGCGACATCGCGAGTCATGGCTACGGTATCGACAGCGTGCGGCGCCTCACGGGCAACGTCGGTTACATGGAAGTGCGCGCGTTCCCGCCGGCCGAGTACGGCAGCGACGCGGTGACCGCGGCGATGAAACTTCTGTCGGGCACGGACGCGCTCATCCTCGACCTGCGCCGCAACGGCGGCGGCGAGCCCGACGGCGTCGCCTACCTGCTGAGCCACTTCTTCGCCGAGGGCGACAGCCGCCACCTCAACGACATCTACAGCCGCACCGACAACACCACGCGCCAGTACTGGACCAATCCCGCGGTGACGGTGCGCTACGGCAAACCGATCTACGTGCTGACGTCGAAGCGCACGTTCTCCGGTGGCGAAGAAGCGGCCTACGACCTGCAGACGCAGAAGCGCGCGACGCTCGTGGGCGAAGTGACGGGCGGTGGTGCGAACCCCGGCGAGGGCTACTCGCTCACGCACGGCTTCGCGGCGTTCATTCCGAACGGGCGCTCGATCAACCCGGTGACGAAGACCAACTGGGAACATGTCGGTGTGAAGCCGGACATCGCGGTGCCCGCAGCGGATGCGCAAAAGACGGCGCACGCGGCAATCCTGAAAACTCTGATGGCAGCGTCCACGAATGCAGACGAGAAAGCCGAAATGCAGGAGCTGATCGCGATGGTGGAATCCGGCGTGGCCGAGGTACCGAACTACGCGCCGCCGCGGCGGTAAGCACGTGCGCTTCTCGCTGCCCCGAGACCGGGCAGCGAGAAGCATGCGGCGGCAGGGTGGCGGCGCATTGCTAGGATGCACACGCACCATGCACTGGAAGCCGCATGCAAGCCCACGTTTCAATCGCGTTGAGTACGTACAACGGCGAGCGCTATCTGCGCCAGCAGCTCGAATCGCTACTGGCGCAACGCGGCGTCGGTATTGAAATCGTCGCGGTGGATGACGGCTCGACCGACGGCAGTATCTCCATACTCGAGGAATACGCCGCGCGCGATAGTCGACTGCGCTGGGAGCCGAACGCGACGAACCTCGGGCCAACCGCCAGCTTCGAACGGGCACTGGCACTGTGCAGCGGGGAATGGCTCGCCCCCTGCGACCAGGATGACGTCTGGCATCCGGACAAGTTGCGCACGCTGGTCGATGCCATCGGCGATGCGGATCTGGCGTACTGCGATTCGGCCTATATCGATGCGGCGGGTGGCAGCATCGGCCAATGCCTGTCTGACGCCACCGCGATGCGCGAGGGCCGTGACCCGCGCCTGTTCTTTTTCGCCAATTCGGTTTCCGGCCACGCCACGCTACTGCGGCGTTCGCTGTACGAGGCCGCCAGGCCGTTCCCGGGGCAGGTCTTCCATGACTGGTGGCTCGCGATTGTCGCTGCGGGCCGCAACGGCGTGCATTACGTGCCACAGCCGCTCGTGGACTTCCGTCGCCACGCCGATACCTGCTCGTCGATGGGTGCACGGCAGGCCGGAACGCGGCCGGCGCTACGGGATGACTGGCTCGCGTGCCGGCTTGCCCTGCTCACTGCCTATGCCACGCGTGCACTGCGCCATAACGAAGCCGCGGCGGACTTCGTGCGGGCCATCAATGCGAGCGCTGCAGGCAGCGCAAACAGGCTGGCCGCGCTCGCCTGGTCACATCGCGTGGCCGCTCCGCGCTGGTCGGGCCTGCCCGCACTGGATGCCCTGCACCTGTACCTGCGCCTGCAACGCAAGGCCCGGCGGGCACGGCCCCGCTAGCCGCGACCGAACAGACGGCGTGGCAGCAGCAGCTTGAGCGCACGCTCCGCGCTCTTGCGCCGCAGCCCCGGATGCCGCAGGCCACGCCACAGGGGCGACAGCCATTCACGGCGCGGACGATCGAGGACCGCTTCACGCATTTCGGCCTCCAGCGCATACATCGCTGCGAGTTCGCGGCCGAGCCGGCGACGATCATCCGGCAGGTCCGGGCGCGCCTCGACGCAGCGGAGCTGGTCCGCGGCGATTTCGCGGTACATCGACAGCACGCGGCGCTGGCGGCGCTCGAAAGCGGTGTAGTCCGTTCCGCTCCGATCGAATACCCAGTCGCCGAGATTATTCGCATGGCGGCGGTAGGCGAGCAGCGCGTCGGGAAGGCAATGGCATTCGCCAGCGAGCACCGCGCGCAGCGTGAGCATGTTGTCCTCCACCCGCCCCTCCAGCGGGGGGAACTTCGTCAGCAGTGCTCGACGTATCGCCATCGATGCACCCAGCACCGCTGCAAGCCTGCCGCGACGGAGCAGCCAGCGCTGATCGATGACCGGCGGCGTGCCGCGTACGCGCGCCTCAAGGAGTGTGCCCACTGCATCCACGTCATCGACATGCGAGCCGACCACCTGTGCGGCGGGAAACTCCGCGAACCGCCGCAACAGGCGCTCCACGCGATGCTGGTAGCTGATGTCGTCGCCGGCGCAGCAGACCAGCACGTCGCCGGCCGCGAGGCGCGCGAGCTCGGTGAGATGCGCACACAGGCCGAGGTTGCGTGGCGTGCTGCGGACAGTGATGCGGTGCGGGCCGTCATACGTGGCGACGATCTCCCGCGCGATATCGAGGGTGCGATCCCCGCCGCAGTCATCCGAGACAATGATTTCGCATGGCACCGTCTGCGCAAGCGCTGAATGCAGCGCGTCGGCGATCGTCCCTTCGTTGCGGTACGCGATGACCAGGATCGTCGCGGACGGCAGCATCTCCACCGGTCAGCCGCCCGTGCGCCGGCCCGGATCCCGCGCCGCGCGGATCTGCGCGTCCACCGCGGCGATCGCGGTCATGTTGACCACGCGTCGCGGCGTCGAGGCCGGCGTGAGGATATGCGCGGGTTTGTCCAGGCCCATCAGGATCGGGCCGATCGCCACGCCATCGGTCATCACGCGCACCATGTTGTAGACAATGTTGGCCGCGTCGAGGTTGGGCATCACGAACAGGTTCGCACGGCCCTTGAGCATCGAATTCGGGAACATGCGGTAACGCAGTTCATCGTCCCAGGCGGTATCGGCCTGCATCTCGCCATCGACTTCGAGCCTGGGCGCGCGCGCATTCAACAGTTCGCGCACCTTCGCCATCTTCGCCGCCGAGGCATTGGTGTGGCTGCCGAAGTTGCTGTGGCTGAGCAGCGCCACCTTCGGCTCGATGCCGAACAGTTTCAGGCGATAGCTCGCCTGCAGCGTCGCCTCGGCCAGTTGCTCGGCGCTCGGGTCGGGCTGGACGTGGGTGTCGAGGAAGAACCAGGCGCCGAGATCGTTGATGACGGCGGTCATCGCCGCGGTGCCGGTGACGCCGCGGTCGAAGCTGAAGACGCTGCGCAGGTAGCCGAGCTTCTTGTGGAAGCGGCCGACGATGCCGCAGATCAGCGCGTCCGCTTCGCCGCGCTCGACCATCAGCGCGGAGATGAGCGTAGGCCGCGAGCGCACCAGGTTCTTCGCCGCCGCCGGGGTGACGCCGCGACGCTCGGTCAACGCGTGGTACTGCTGCCAGTACTCGTCGAAGCGCGGGTCGGAATTGATGTTGGTGAGATCGAAGTCGATGCCCGCGCGCATGCGCAGGCCGAGGCGTTCGATGCGGCTGTTGATGACGTCCGGGCGCCCCACCAGGATCGGCCGTGCGAGTTGCTCGTCCACCACGGTCTGCACCGCGCGCAGTACCGTTTCCTCCTCGCCCTCCGCATAGACGATGCGCTTGAGATCGCTGCGGGCGCGGTCGTAGACCGGCTTCATCAAAAGGCCGGTGCGGTAGATGAACTGGCCGAGCCGTTCCTCGTAGGCGCGCATGTCGGTGATCGGGCGCATCGCGATGCCCGAATCCATGGCGGCCTGCGCCACCGCCGGTGCCAGCAGCACCAGCAGGCGCGGGTCGAAAGGGCGGGGGATCAGGTAGTCAGCGCCGAACTTCGGGATGTCGCCGCCATAGGCGCTGGCAAGGTCGCCGGCTTCCATGCGCGCGAGCTTCGCGATCGCGCGCACGCAGGCGAGCTTCATCGCCTCGTTGATCTCGCGCGCGCCCACGTCGAGCGCGCCACGGAAGATGTACGGAAAACAGAGCGCGTTGTTGACCTGGTTCGGATAGTCCGAGCGGCCGGTGGCGATGATGCAGTCGGGGCGAACGGCTTTCGCGTCCTCCGGCAGGATCTCCGGATACGGATTGGCGAGCGCGAGGATGATCGGGCGCTCGGCCATCGTTGCGACCATCGCAGGCGTCAGCACGCCGCCCGCCGACAGGCCGAGGAAGACGTCCGCGCCGACGCAGATGTCGGCGAGCGTGCGCTTGTCGGTGTCGCGGGCGTAGCGCGCCTTGTCGGGGTCGAGATGTTCGCGTCCGGTGTAGAGCACGCCGTCGCGATCGACCGCGAGGATATTCTCCGGCTTCATGCCGAGCGCGACCAGCATGTCCAGGCACGCGATACCCGCCGCACCCGCGCCGGCGGTGGCCAGCTTGACGTCACCGATCTTTTTGCCGACGACTTCCAGCGCGTTGTAGATCGCCGCGCCGACGATGATCGCGGTGCCGTGCTGGTCGTCGTGGAATACGGGAATGTTCATCCGCTCGCGCAGCTTGCGCTCGACGATGAAGCACTCCGGCGCCTTGATGTCCTCGAGGTTGATGCCGCCGAAGGTGGGTTCGAGCGAGGCGATGATGTCGACCAGCTTGTCCGGGTCGCGCTCGTTGATCTCGATGTCGAAGACATCGATGCCGGCGAACTTCTGGAACAGCACGCCCTTGCCTTCCATCACCGGCTTGCCGGCGAGCGGGCCGATGTCGCCCAGGCCCAGCACCGCGGTGCCATTGGTGATGACCGCCACCAGATTGCCGCGCGCGGTGAGCTCGCTGGCGGTGTTGGGATCGGCGACGATCGCCTCGCAGGCGTAGGCCACGCCCGGTGAATAGGCGAGCGCCAGGTCGCGCTGGGTGACCAGCGGCTTGGTCGGCACGACCTTGATCTTTCCGAAGGGGGCGGCGCGGTGGTATTCGAGCGCGGCCTGTTTGAGATCGTCGTTGGAGGACTGGGTCATCGGATCGCGGCGGCGGACGGGCCTTCGATTCTACCGGCCCGCTCCCGGCGCGGCCCGGACGCACTCAGAAGTCGAGCAGGAAAGCGCCCTCGGTGGCCACGCTGTCGAGCCGGATACGGTTGGCGAACAGCGAGAAGGCGAGCATCCCGGCCAAGCCGTTGATGCGTGTGATCCACGGTGGCAGCCAGCGCGGCGGCAGCAGGACCCCGGAGGCGAACAGCGGCTCGAAACGCTGCACGTCGGCGAGTGTCATCTTGCCGGCGAACAGGCAGCGGCACAGGGCGAGCTTGCGCTGGCGCAGTGCCCAGCGGAAGAACGTATGCACGCCGACCAGCCCGCGCAGGTAGACGGTGTCCTTGGTGAATGCACAGCCGCCCGTGGTGGGCACGCCGCGGAAGATGCGCTGCGCGGAGGCGAAGCTCTCCTGCGGCGTCTGCCCGGACTCCAGAAAGACCCGGAAGATATCGATGAAGTCGGCGCCATCGAGCGCGAGCGCGACCGCCTCGATGCGCAGGCTGATGCGCTTCATGCGGCCGATATCGATGCTGCCGGTGATCTGCTCGGCGAACGTCGCCAGCCCCTCCTGGGTGGCGGTGGTGCGCGGCGAGGACAGCGAAAGGCTCGGCAGCACCGGTTGCTCACGGCCGTTGAGCGCGGTGATCGAATGCACGAAGGCTTCGTGCTGCAGCAGTTGCTGGCGATCGTAGTCGCTGAAGTGGGCGCTGGCACGCAGGCGGATGCGCGTTGCGCCGGCGGCGGCCTTGGCGATGAGGCCCGGATCGAGCTCCACCTCGATCACGCGCCGGTTGAAGTAGTCGTCGAGATCCCCTTGCAGCTGCAGGCGCAGCGCGGTGGCGGAGATGCTGACCGTTTCGGCCGGCGACAGCAGGCCGCTGTCGAGCTCATCGGCGATGGAGATGAAATGTCGCGCCGCCTCGCGCGCGGTCGGGCCATTGCCGGGCAGCGTTTCGTTGGGCGCGCCGTAGAGCTCGGTCGAATAGGCGAGCACGGCCCGTGTGCCGAGTGCCTCGCACATCAGCGCGGCGGTGTTCCAGCTGCGCGCGGAATCGTAGATGTACTGGCCGAGCGGGTGGGTGTGATCCGCCAGCGCGATGATGCGCTGCAACTCCTCGCGCGCCTCGCGGAAATCGCTCACCGGATAGTCGATGACCGGCGGGCGCGCATTGCCCTTCGCATAGGCGTCGAGGAAGCCGGCTTCGGTGCCCGCCGGCCAGCTGACCAGCGCGAGCACGCGGATGTCGCGCGCCACTTTCACCATGCGTGCGTCGAGCGCGGCGTGGTGCGCGATGTCCGGCGATGACGGGTTCGCGAATTCCACCTAGCGGCGCCCGGGCCGGGTGTCCGGGCGGCGTCCCGAAGGCGGGCTGCCGGGCCTGGATTCGGATTTCTGCTGCTGGCGAGTCGCCAGCCGGCCTGCTGCGCCCGCCACCTCGTCCGCGAGCTTGCGGTAACTCGCCAGCCGTTGCGCGTCGAGCTCGCCCGACAGGATGGCCGCACGCACCGCGCAGCCGGGCTCGGCTTCGTGCGAGCAGTCGCGGAACCGGCATTCGCCGGTCAACGCCTCGACATCGGTGAACGTGTCGGCGACGGCTTCCTCGCCGGTCGGCTTGAGTTCGCGCATGCCCGGGGTGTCGATCAGGCAGCCGCCCTGTGGCAAGGGGATCAGCGCGCGATAGGTGGTGGTGTGGCGGCCGCGCGAATCGTTCTCGCGCACGCTCGCCGTCTTCATGCGCTCGATGCCTAGCAGCGAATTGGTCAGCGTGGACTTGCCGGCACCGGAACTTCCCACCAGCACCGCGGTGCGGCCAGGCCCGAGCCAGCGGTCGAGCTGGGCGACGCTCGCGGTGTCGCGCGCGTTGACAGCGAGGATGTCGACGCCATCCTCGACCACGGTCGCCAGCGCCTCCCGTGCCTCGGCGACAGTGGCGGCATCGGCCACGTCGGCCTTGGTCAGCACGATCACCGGTCGCGCGCTGCTGCCGTGCACCAGCAGCAGGTAGCGCTCGATGCGGCGCGGGTTGAAGTCGCCGTCCAGGCCGGAGACCACGAAGACGACGTCGATGTTCGCGGCGATCAGCTGCTGCTTGTAGTGCTCGCCCGCCGCCGCGCGCTTGATGGCGCTGCGTCGGGGTAGCAGGGCGACAGCCTTCGCCGCGTTGCCTTCGCCTTCGACAAGCAGCCAGTCGCCGACGCCCGGACGCTCGGTGGGGTCGGTACGGCCGGCGCGGTAACCGGAGGGCTTGGCCCAGTCGGGCAATGACTCCACGCCGTAACCCTCGCCCGGTGCCTCGGCGACGATGTAGCCGCTGCGGTGCTGCTCGACCACCCGGGCGGCCCGGGCATCGGGATGCGCGGCCAGCAGGCTGGCCCAGTCGGACCAGTCGGGCGATCGGGCATCGAACGGCCAGCCGATCGCGCGAAGCGCGTCGACGGCGGGCGTGATGACGGCCGTGGAATCGGACATGGGCCTGATTCTAGCGGCTCGCCGTGCGGCGCCGGTCAGCGTGGCCACGGGGATTTCCGTTAGGCTGGCCGCCATTTTTCGCACCCCTTGCCTGCCATGTCCCAGCCCTTGAAGACCCGTGAACGACTGACCGAAGTGCGCTACGAGATCCGTGGCGAACTGGCCCGGCGCGCGCGCGAGCTCGAAGCCCAGGGCCGCACGCTGATCAAGCTCAACATCGGCAACCCCGGCGCGTTCGGGTTCCGCGCGCCGGAACACCTGCAACGGGCGATCACCGACCGCATCCACGAGACCGACCCCTACACCCACCAGCAGGGCCTGCCGGCCGCGCGCGAGGCGCTGGCATCGTTCCACCGCGCGCGTGGTACGCCCAATGCATCGACCGAGCGGGTGTTCATCGGCAACGGCGTCAGCGAACTGATCGATCTGGGCCTGCGTGCCTTGCTGAATCCCGGTGACGAAGTGCTCGTGCCCTCGCCCGACTACCCGCTGTGGACCGCCGCCACCATCCTCAACGACGGCTGCGCGGTGCATTACCCCTGCCGCGCGGAAGACGGCTTCCTGCCTGATCCGGACGTCATCGAATCGCTGGTCACGCCGCGCACGCGCGCGATCGTGGTGATCAACCCGAACAACCCGACAGGCGCGGTGTACCCGCGCGCGCTGCTCGAACGCATCGTCGCGATCGCCGCCAGACACCGGCTGCTGCTGATGAGCGACGAGATCTACGACTCGATCGTCTATGACGATGCGATGTTCCAGCCGCTCGCGCCGCTCGCCGGCGACGTGCCCTGCCTGTCATTCGGTGGCCTGTCGAAGGTGCACCGTGCCTGCGGCTGGCGGATCGGCTGGGCGCTGCTCAGTGGCGATCCGCTGATGGTCGGCGACTTCCACCATGCGATGGATCTGCTCGGCGCGCTACGCCTGTGCGCCAACGTGCCCGGCCAGTTCGCGATCGAAGCAGCGCTCTCGGGCGAGGATACGATCGCCGCTCTGTGCGCGCCGGGCGGGCGTCTGTATGAAGCGCGCCGCGCGGTGGTCGATAGCGTGGCCTGCAGCCGCCACCTCGTGATGAACACGCCCGACGGCGCGCTGTACGGCTTCCCCGAAGTAACGGGCGCGGCCGCCGACGGCTTCGACGACCAGGCCTTCGCACTGGAGATGCTCGAGAGCGAAAGCGTGCTGATCGTGCCTGGCACCAGCTTCAACCTGCGCGATCGCAACCACTTCCGGGTGACCCTGTTGCCACCGCCGGAACAGCTGCGCGAGGTGTTCGTTCGCGTGGAGCGTGTGCTCGACCGCCGCGCCGATCGGGCCGGCGAAGCGCGGGCGCAGGTGGCCTGACGATGCCGCTGCGCTTTCTCGCGCTCGGTGACAGCTACACGATCGGCGAAGGGCTCGCCCTGGCCGACAACTGGCCGATGCAACTCGCCCGCGCACTGCGCCGGCGGGGCGTCGACCTCGACGATCCGCAGGTCATCGCCACCACCGGTTGGACATCCGAGGAACTGACGGCCGGCATCGCGCTGGCGGCACCGGCCCACCGCTGGGACCTCGTCACTCTGGGCATCGGCGTCAATGACCAGTACCGCGGCCGCAGCGAGGCGGCGTACCGCGCGGCGCTGGTGGATCTGCTCGACACCTCGATGCGGCTCGCAGGAGACGGCGCCCTGCTGATGCTGTCGATCCCCGACTGGGGCATGACGCCCTTCGCCCGTGCCGAAGGCCAGGATGCGGCGCGCGTGTCGGCGCAGATCGACCGTTTCAACCACGTCGCCAGGGCGTTGTGCGACGACCGCGGTATCGCGTTCGTGGACATCACGCCACTGAGTCGCGACGGCGGCGACGACAAGGCGATGCTGGTCGCCGACGGGCTGCATCCGTCGGCCGCGATGTACGCGCGCTGGGTTGATGCAGTACTCCCCGTCGCGCAGCGCCTGCTGGCGCGGCCGTGAGCGGCATGCGCCCGCTGGATGCGTCACGCGCGCGCGCGATCGCGAATGCTTTCCGCCCAACGTCGGCGTTCGGCAGCCGTTACCACTACTACTACACGCGCACCAAGCTCGGTAGCGACCCGCTGTACCCCGGCGTCGCCGATGCGCTGCGCGGTACCTGCGCACCCTTGCTCGACCTTGGCTGCGGGCTGGGCCTGCTCGCGCATACGCTTCGCGCCGACGGCATCACGCTGCCCTATCGCGGGGTCGATATCGACGCGAGGAAGATCGCGCATGCGCAGCGCGTCGCCAGTCGCGCGGGCCTGGCCGACGTGGCCTTCGAAACGATGGACCTCGCGCGGTCGCTGCCTGCGCATGCCGGAAGCGTCGCGCTGCTGGACGTGCTGCAGTACGTGCCGGGCACGGCGCAGGACGCGATCGTCGATGCGGCCGCGTCCATGCTCACGCCGGGTGCGCGGCTGGTGATGCGTACCGGTCTCGAGGACGGCGGCGCACGCGCGCGGATGACGCGGCTCGCCGATCTGTTCGGCCGCTACGCGGGCTGGATGTATTCGCGCCCCCGGCGGTATCCCCGCGCCGAGGCCCTGCGCGCACGCCTTGATGCCGCAGGGCTGGTGTCGGAGTTCGTGCCCCTCTACGGCAATACGCCGTTCAACAACTGGCGCATCGTCGCGTGGCTGCCCGATACCACGTCAACCGTCGGCTGACTTACCGCCGCCATCAACCCGGCCCATCACCGGGGAACGTCGGCAGAATGCAGCGGTAACCTCTTTCGCCTGCCAGTCGCAGGAATGCATCGAGCATCTCCACGTTGCGGCCATGCGGGGCACCCTCGTGCATCAGCACGATCGCACCGGGCTGCAGACCTTTCGCGATGCGCGCGATGACCCGGTCCACACTACCCGCCACACCATCGAAGCCACGTGCCGACCAGGCGACGCGCGCCAGCCCGAGCCGCCGCAGCGAGGACGCGACGAACGGGTTGGTCATTCCCACCACCGAGCGGAACCAGCGCGGCGGCGTGCCGGTGATTCCGGTGATCGCCGCCTGCGCGCGCTCGATCTCGTCGCGCATGCGTGCAGGGCCGAGTGCCCAGAACCATGCGGCAGGATGCGAGGCGCTGTGATTGCCGATGCCATGGCCGCGGCGCACGATTTCCCGCACCAGTTCGGGCCGCGCAAGCGCGCGGTCGCCGACGAGGAAGAACGTGGCCTTCGCCCCGTGCGCATCCAGCAGGTCAAGGACCGCTGGCGTTTCCACCGAAGGCCCGTCGTCGATCGTCAGCCACAGCACCCGCTCCTGCGTCGGCAGCCGCGTCAGCACTGGCCCGAACAGGCGGGAAGTGGGCCACAACGTGCCCCAGAGGAATGCAAGGTGGCTCGCCACCAGCGCCGTCAGGCCGATGACCGCGCCATGCCGCCACCAGATGAACGCCACGGCTGCTTGCGACGCCACGAACCCGACGATCCAGGCATGCGGATGCCGGGGGGGGCGGTGCAGGATGCCGACGGTGAAAGCCATGCGTTCATGATGCCACGCAGGTCAGCCGCACCCGGCACTTACAATGCCGGCCCCACCCGACGGATGCCCACCATGGCGCTCGATCCCGCCCTTCGCAGCCGCATCGACGCCCTGCTGCAGTCCCACCGCATCGTGCTGTTCATGAAGGGCGAACCGCGCGCGCCGCAGTGCGGTTTTTCCGCGAAGGCGGTTGGCGCGCTGGGAATGCTGGGAGTCGACTTCGCCCATGTGAACGTGCTCGCCGATGCGGAAATCCGCGAGGGCATCAAGGCCTATGGCGACTGGCCGACGATCCCGCAGCTGTACATCGACAGCGAACTGGTCGGCGGCAGCGACATCATCGAACAGATGGCGAATGCCGGCGAGCTGCATACGCTGCTCGGCCTCGCGCCACCGGATCGCACGCCTCCCGCCATCCACATCACCCCGGCGGCTGCCGCGATGCTGCGCGAGGCCATCGACGGCGCAGGCGCGGGCCATGCACTGCAGGTCGATGTCGACGCCGCGTTCAATGCACGCCTGCAACTCGCCCCGGTCGATCCAGGCGCGATCGCCAGCGAGGCCGAGGGTATCCGCGTGCAGTTCGACCTCGCGAGTGTGCCGCGCGCACGCGGCCTGTCGATCGACTGGGTGGACGATGCACGCGGTCGCGGCCTCGTCATCGACAACCCTGGCGCACCGGCGAAGGTGCAATCACTGTCCGCGGCGGAGGCGGCCGAGCGCGTGGCCGCGCAGGCACTCACGCTAGTGGATGTAAGGCCGGTGGAGGAGCGCACGATCGCTTCGGTGCGGATGCCGTTTTCCATTCTGGATGGCACCGGCAACGCCGAACTCGAAGCACTCCCGAAACACACGCCACTCGCGTTCCTGTGCCACCACGGCCGCCGCAGCGCGGCCGCGGCGGAACACTTCCGCACACTCGGTTTCACCCGCCTGTACAACATCGAGGGCGGTATCGACGCCTGGTCGCAGCAGGTGGATACCGGCGTACCGCGCTACTGAATCCATGCAGGCGGTGATGCGCTGGCGGATGCGCCAGCGCCTCATTCGGCATTGCCCAGTTGTGTTTCCAGTTCTGCCACCCACGCGGCGGTAAGGCTTTCCAGCGTCACCGCCCGGATCAGTGACCGGATCGGCCCACGCGCGTAGCTCTGCGCGATGAACAGCGCATGCCGGTCGCGATAGGCGAGCCAGGCGCGATGGCTGCGGTCGAATGCATTCTGCCCATCGGCATCTAGGTGTTCACGCAGATGCGCCACCACGCGACGCAGTTTCGCGTCGGCGAACAGCAGCCGCTCGCGCGCCTGTGCGGTGAATTCATCGTCCTGCAGCACCTCGACCGCGCCGCGCTCGACGACTTCCTCGGCACGCGCGAGATAGTCATCGGCAAGCTCGACGGTGGCCTGCGCCTTGCCGACCAGGCCCGATTCGAAACGCTGCAGATCACCGAGGCTGGTGCCGGTGCCCTCGAGCCCCTGCTTGAGTGCGAGCAGCTTCTGGCTTCGTTCGATCACTTCGGTGGTCCGTCGCCGCTCGACGCGTCGCTGTAGGAAATAAAAGGCCCACGTCAGCGCTGCGCCGAGGACCACCAGGAAGGCCTGCTCCATGTTCCACTCCTGTCTGGTGTGACAGTCTGCAGGCCGTGGGTCTCAGGGGTTGCGATGCCGGGGGCCGTCCGTCGCCTGTGCGCGTCAAGAAAAAAGCCGGGAAATACCGGCTTTTTTTTCAGGAGTCACGACCGCGTCGTGAGCCGTCGCACCAGGCGCGACGTCATTCGTCGAAACGCAGGTGCCGCACCGACTTGCCATGCCGCCGGATGAGGCGCAGCGCCTCGATCCCGACCTGGATGTGGTTGTCGACGAAATCGGCGGTGACGCGTGCATCCGACGCCGCGGTCTTCACGCCCTCCGGTGTCATCGGTGCATCCGACACCAGCAGCAGCGCGCCGCAGGGAATGCGGTTGGCGAAGCCGGCAGCGAAGATCGTCGCGGTCTCCATGTCGATCGCCATGCAGCGCAGCTTGCGCAGGTAGTCCTTGAACGCCTCGTCATGCTCCCAGACGCGGCGGTTCGTCGTGTAGACCGTGCCCGTCCAGTAGTCGTGGCCAAGGTCGCGGATCATCGTCGACACCGCGCGTTGCAGCGCGAACGCGGGCAGCGCGGGAACCTCGGGCGGCATGTAGTCATTCGACGTGCCTTCGCCGCGGATCGCCGCGATGGGCAGCACCAGGTCGCCCAGCTGGCTGCGGCGCTTCAGGCCGCCGCACTTGCCCAGGAACAGCACCGCCTGCGGGCTGATCGCCGAGAGCAGGTCCATCAGCGTGGCCGCGTTCGGGCTGCCCATGCCGAAGTTGATCATGCTGATGCCATCGGCCGTGGCGCTCGGCATCGGGCGGTCGAGGCCGACGATCGGCGCACCGGTAAGCCGGGCGAACGTCTGCAGATAGCCGCCGAAGTTGGTCAGCAGGACGTGCTGGCCGAAGTCCTCGAGTGCCACGCCGGTGTAACGCGGCAGCCAGTTGGACACGATGTCCTGTTTCTCTTTCATTCCCGTCGCCCCTGAATTTGTGTGAATTGTGTCACCGACCATGACCAAGGTCATGGTGACGCCGCCGCGGCGCCGGGATACGGTCGTGCGCTGATCCGCGCCCGGTGTCCCGATGCTCAAGCTCCTCGCTCCGTTCCTCTGCACGCTCGCCCTGACCGCTCCCCTCGCCTCGGCGGCGGCGCCGGTCGCGGCCAAGCCCTCGCGTTTCGTGCAGGACCCGTATCCAAGTACGTACCGCGCGATCCCCAACCCCCCCGTGCTGATACGCAATGCGACCGTGCTCACGGGCACCGGCGAGCGGCTCGACGGCGCCGACGTGCTGATGCGCGACGGTTCGATCGTCGCTGTCGGCCGCGCGTTGCAGGCCCCGGCCGATGCGATGACCGTCGACGGCACCGGCAAGTGGGTGACACCCGGCATCATCGACGTGCATTCCCACCTGGGTGTCTACGCCAGCCCGAGCGTCACCGCGCAGAGCGACGGCAACGAGGCCACCAGCCCGACCACGCCGAACGTCTGGGCCGAGCATTCGATCTGGCCGCAGGATCCGGGCTTCGAGGCCGCGCTGGCGGGTGGCATCACCTCGCTGCAGATCCTGCCGGGCTCGGCGAACCTGGTCGGCGGCCGCGGCGTCACGCTCAAGAACGTGCCGTCCACGACCTACCAGGGCATGAAGTTCCCGGGGGCGCCGTGGGGCCTGAAGATGGCCTGCGGCGAGAACCCCAAGCGCGTCTACGGCCAGAAAGGCGGGCCGTCCACGCGCATGGGCAACGTGGCCGGCTACCGCGCCGCGTTCATCGATGCCAGCGAATACCTGCGCAAGAACGCACCCAAGCCGGTCAAGGCGCGTCGGTGGTGGCAATCCGCTCCGTCGCCCGCCGACAGCGAGAAGGACACCGGCGGCAAGCGCGACCTGAAGATGGACACGCTCGCCGGCGCGATCAACGGCGACATCCGCGTGCACATCCACTGCTACCGCGCCGATGAAATGGCCACGATGCTCGACCTGGCGAAGGAATTCGGCTTCAAGATCGCCGCGTTCCACCATGGCGTGGAGGCCTACAAGCTGGCCGACCGCCTGGCGCAGGAGAACGTCTGCGGCGCGCTGTGGGCCGACTGGTGGGGCTTCAAGATGGAGGCCTTCGACGGCATCCAGGAAAACATCGCGATCGTCGACCGCGCGCCGGGCGGCTGCGCGATCGTGCACAGCGATTCGGAAGAAGGCATCCAGCGCCTCAACCAGGAGGCCGCCAAGGTGATGGCCCACGCGAAACTCGCCGGCATCGACATCCCGCCCGAGCGCGCGATTCGCTGGCTGACCAGCAACGCGGCGAAGTCGCTCGGCGTGCTCGAACGCACCGGTACGCTCGAGGCCGGCAAGATGGCCGACGTGGTGGTCTGGAACGGCACGCCCTTCAGCGTCTATGCCAAGGCCGAGCAGGTCTACATCGACGGCGCGCGCGTTTTCGACCGCGCCGATGCCGCGCGTCAGCCGGTCTCGGATTTCATGCTCGGGCAGGGTGTGCAGAAGGGAGGTGTGCGATGAGCCGCCTTGCCACGCTCGCCGGTGCGCTGCTGTTCGCGCTGGGCACGCAGGCCGCCGCGCAGGAACTGTTGATCCGCAATGCGCGCGTGCACACCGCCACGTCGCGCGGCACGCTCGAAAACGCCGACGTGCTGGTCCGCGGTGGCCGCATCGCGGCGGTCGGCACAGGCCTGTCCGCGCCCGCAGGCGTGAGCAGCATCGACGCCGGTGGACAGCCGCTGACCCCCACCCTGTTCGGCGGCATCACGCACATGGGTATCGAGGAAGTCTCCGGCGAACAGACCACGGTCGACGCCACGCTCGGCCTGGGCGCGAAGACCAAGGAAATGACGGTCCGCCCGGAATTCGACGTCACGCTGGCGTTCAATCCCGATTCGACGCTGGTCCCGGTCAACCGCATCGAGGGCATCGGCTGGACTCTGCTGGGTGCCGGCGCCGGTGAGGGGGGTTCGATCATCGCCGGGCAGGGTGCCGTGGTACGCCTTGATGGCTCGCCCGATCCGTCCGGCCCGCATGTGCTGTTCGTGAAGCTGGGCAGCGACGCGGCCGGGCTGTCCGGGCAGTCGCGCGCGGCGCAGTGGATGCTGCTCGAGCAGATGTTCGACGAGGCGCGTGGCCGTATTCCGCCGACGTCGTACATGGCGATGCTCACCCCGGCCGGACGAGCCGCACTCGCGCGTTTCCTCGCTGGCCAGGGCCTGATCGTGTTCGAGGTCGAGCGCGCGAGCGATATCCGCCAGTTGCTGCGCTTCGCGAAGAAGCACGGCCTGAGGATCGCGATCGCCGGCGCCACCGAAGCCTGGAAACTCGCGCCGCAACTCGCCGCGGCGAAGGTGCCGGTATTCGTCGACCCGCTGTCGAACCTGCCAGCGGATTTCGACCGCGTCGGCGCCCGGCTCGACAATGCCGCGCTGCTGCGTGCGGCCGGCGTGCAGGTCGGCATCGTCCAGGCCGGCGATGCTTCGCACAATGCGCGCAAGGTTCGCCAGCTGGCGGGAAATGCCGTCGCCAATGGATTGTCATGGGAGGACGGCCTGGCCGCGCTGACCCGCGTGCCCGCCGAGGCGTTCGGCATCGGCGACGCGGGCCGCATCGCGGTCGGGCAGCGTGCCGACCTCGTGTTGTGGAGTGGCGATCCGCTGGAAGTGACGAGCGTCGCCCGGCAGGTCTGGTTCGATGGCCGCGCGATCCCGATGCGCAGCCGCCAGACCGAACTGCGTGACCGCTACCTGCGGCCGGCCGGCCCCCTGCCCCGGGCCTACGACGTGCCCGACCGTATCCGCTGACGGCCGATCAGCGCCGCGCACCCCACCGCGCGGCGTATGCTCGGCAGCGCGCGGCTGACGCGCGGTTCGGGGGCCGCATGAATCCGTTCGACTCGATCAACCTGTGGGCGGTGCTGGTCGCCGCCTCCTCCGCCTTCGCGCTTGGAGGCCTGTGGTACGGCCCGCTGTTCCTGAAGCCATGGGCGCATGCCAGTGGAATGGATCCGGCCGCCGCACCGTCGCACCCCGCGCGCATATTCGCGCTGGCTTTCGCCTGCAGCCTCGCCGCCGCCGCCGCGTTCGCCTTCGTGCTGCCCCCGGGTGCGACCGCCCTGACCGGCTCCGCGGCCGGCGCGCTCGTCGGCGTGTTCTTCGTCGCCACCAGCTTCGGCATCAACTACGCGTTCTCCCGCCGCAGCCTGTTGCTGTGGCTGATCGATGCCGGCTACCACGTCGTGCAATTCGTGCTGTACGGGGCGATCATCGGTGCATGGCGCTGACCCGCGCGTCGTACGCGCCTGCCTTCCGGGGCTGAATCCCCGGCGTATGAAATGCCGTAACCGCTTCAGGAATACAGCGGTGGGACGATAATCCTGCCAGCGGATCTGCGACTTCAGGCCACAGGGGGCCCTTGCCATGCGTATCGGACTGGTTGTCGACTCGGCCTGTGACCTGCCGCTCGAATACTTCTCGCAACACGACATCACGCTGCTGCCGATCACGGTGAAGATCGGAAATGCCGTGCTCGCCGACCAGCGCAACGAGCAGGCCACGCTCGAGTTCCTCGATGCGCAGTCGGCCGAACTGATCGCGAAGGCGGAGACGCAGCCCTTCAGCGTGCAGCAGGTACAGGATCTGTTCCTGCGCAAGCTGGTGATCGACTACGACTACGTCTTCTGCATGACGATCACCAAGACGCGCAGCCCGATCCACGACAATGCGCAGCAGGCCAGCTTCGCCATCCTCAACGACTACAAGGGCCCGCGCACCGCGGCCGGTATCACCACGCCGTTTTCGCTGCGCGTGCTCGATACCCAGAGCGTGTTCTCCGGGCAGGCGATCGCGGCGGTCGAGGCGGTGCGCCTGCGCGACGCCGGCGAAGGCGCGCCGAAGATGCGCGCGCGCATCGAGCAGGTGGCGCTGGCGACGCAGGCCTACATGGTCCCGCGCGATCTCAACTACCTGCGTGCGCGCACCCGCCATCGTGGCGATCGCAGCGTCAGCTTCCTCAGTGCCACGCTCGGCAGCGCGCTCGACATCAAGCCGGTGCTGCATTGCAATCGCGGCGAGACCGGCCCGGTCGCCAAGGTGAAGGGTTTCGATACCGCGGCCGAGAAGCTGTTCTCGTTTGCCGGCCGCCGCGTGCGCGAAGGCAAACTGATGACGCCGACGCTCGCGCTCAGCTACGGCGGCCCGCTCGATGAGATGCGTCGCCTGCGCGGCTATGCGGACCTCGTCGAGACATGCCGCGCGCACAACGTGGAGATGTTCGAGAGCCTGATGAGCCTGACCGGCATGGTCAATGTCGGCCGCGGTTCGCTCACGCTCGCGTTCGCCGCGGATGCCCCGGCCTGGGAATGAGGCCGGCGACGCGACGCACGTCACGCATCCCTGACTTCCGGCCCACTCGGGCGGGCCGAGGCTGACGTACCGTCGAAGGGTTTCCCCTTCCTTCGACGCCATGACCCCGACCCGCAGCCTGTTGTCCCTCGCCCTCGCGAGCGCGCTCTCCCTCGCCATGCCGGCCCTCGCGCAGGACGCGTCGAAGGGGGATACCCCACCGCCTCCACCGGATACGCAACTCGAGCAGGACGCGCTCAATCCTGCCGGCGTGCCAAAGGCGAAGGATCCCGGGCAGGCCGCGCGCGGCCGTGCCAAACCCGGCGAGAACGTCGACGAGAAGAAGTGGGACATCACCGCTGCGCACGGCCCCACCAAGACCGTGCGCTTCAGCACCGATGAAGGCACCTGGCTCGACGTCGACGTCTCACCCGACGGGCGCCAGCTCGCCTTCTCGATGATGGGCGACATCTACCTGCTGCCGATCGGTGGCGGTACCGCGCGCCGCGTCAGCAGTGGCCCGGCCTGGGACGTGCAGCCGCGTTTCTCGCCCGATGGCGCGCAGATCGCCTTCACTTCCGACCGTGGCGGCGGCAACAACCTCTGGCGCATGCGCACGGACGGCAGCAATGCCGTGCAGGTGACGAAGGAGGATTTCCGCCTGCTCAACAATCCGGCGTGGACGCCGGACGGCCAGTTCCTGATCGGCCGCAAGCACTTCACCGGCGAGCGCTCGCTCGGCGCCGGCGAGTTGTGGATGTACCACGTCGCCGGTGGGGGCACGGGCGTGCAACTGACCAAACAGAAGAACGACCAGCAGGATCTGGGCGAGCCAGCCGTGTCGCCGGATGGACGCTACGTCTACTTCAGCGAAGATGTCAGCCGCGGGCCGACCTTCCAGTACAACAAGGATCCGCACGGCACGATCTACGCGATCAAGCGGCTCGACCGCCGCGACGGCCGCATCGAGACGCTGGTCGACACCGCCGGTGGCGCGGTGCGCCCGCAGCCCTCGCCGGATGGCAAGTCGCTCGCCTTCGTCAAGCGCGTGCGCGAGAAGTCGGTGCTGCACGTGCTGGATCTGAAGAGCGGCGAAGTCCGCGCGGTTTGGGACGGCCTGTCGCATGACCAGCAGGAAGCCTGGGCGATCTTCGGCCCCTACACCGACTTCAACTGGACGCCCGACTCGAAGTCCGTGGTGATCTGGGGCCAGGGCAAGCTATGGCGCGTCGACATGGCCGCCGGCCGCGCGACGAACATCCCGTTCACCGCCCAGATCGAGCAGTCGGTCACCGCGCCGTTGCGCTTCACGCAGACGCTCGATGCCGGCACGTTTGCGCCGAAGATGATCCGCGACGTCGCCACCAGTGCGGATGGCCGCACGCTGGTTTTCCATGCGGTAGGCCAGTTGTGGCGCAAGTCGCTTCCCAATGGCACCCCCGAGCGCCTGACGAACAGCAGCGGCGTCTACGAATACCAGCCGAGCTTCAGCGCCAATGGTCGCCAGCTGCTCTACACCACTTTTTCCGACGACGGCCTCGGCGCGATCTGGCTGCGCGATGCAGGCGGCAGCGGCGCGGGTCGTCGGCTCACATCGGAGAAGGGCTATTACTACGGCCCGCGCTTCTCCCCCGATGGCCGACGCGTGGTCTATGCCAAGACAGGCGGTAGCGGGCTCACCGGCTCGACGTGGTCGAACGACCCGGGCATCTACGTCATGCCGGCGGACGGCGGCACGCCGATGCGCATCGCGCAGGAAGGCGAAGCGCCGCAGTTCAGCGCCGACGGCCGGCGCGTGTACTACTTCACCGGCGGTGGGTTGAAGAAGAAGCTGATGTCGGTCGGCCTCTCCGGTGAGGAGCCGCGCGAGGTCTACACCCTCAAGTACCCGGACTCGGTCGTACTGAGCCCGGATGGCAAGTGGGTGGCGTTCACCGAGCTGTTCAATGCCTACGTGATGCCATTGGTGGAAACCGGGCAGCCGATCGAGCTCTCGCGCGAGAGCAAGGCGGTGCCGGTGACGCAGGTCAGCGCGGATGTCGGCAGCTACCTGCACTGGGCGGCGGATTCGAAATCGCTGCACTGGATGATGGGCGACCGCTACTACTCACGCGACCTCGCGCAGAGCTTCGCGTTCCTGCCGGGCGCGCCGAAGGAGCTCCCGAAGCCGAGCAACGAGGGCGGCGTCCCCGTCGGCCTGACGATACCGGTGTACACGCCGGACGCCACCGTCGCGTTCACCCATGCACGCATCGTCACCATGCGCGACGCGGGCAAGGCACAGGAGGTGATCGAGGACGGCACGGTCGTCGTGCGCGGCAACAGCATCGCAGCGGTCGGCGCCAGCGGGCAGGTCGCGATTCCGGCCGGTGCCCGCACCATCGACGCGACCGGCAAGACACTGGTGCCGGGCTATGTCGACGTACATGCGCATGCCGCGAACTTCGGCTCCGGTGTGGTGCCACAGGAGAACTGGGCCTATTACAGCAACCTCGCCTTCGGCATCACCACCGCGCACGATCCGTCGGCGAGCAGCGAGTTCGTGTTCTCCCAGTCCGAGCTGATCAAGGCCGGGAAAATGGTCGGCCCGCGCATGTTCTCGACCGGCACGATCCTCTACGGCGCCGATGGCGACTTCAAGGCGATCGTCAACTCGCTCGACGATGCACGCAGCCATCTGCGGCGCATGAAGGCGATCGGCGCGTTCTCGGTGAAGAGCTACAACCAGCCGCGTCGCGACCAGCGCCAGCAGGTGGACCAGGCGGCGCGCGAGCTGGGCATGCTGGTGGTGGAAGAAGGTGGCTCCACCTTCCACCACAACATGACGATGATGCTCGACGGTGTCACCGGCATCGAGCACAACATCCCGGTCGCACCGCTGTACAAGGATGTCATCGGCGTGTGGTCGCAGACCGACGTGCGCAATACGCCGACGCTTGTCGTCGGCTATGGCGGCCTGTCCGGCGAGTACTGGTGGTATGCCAAGGACAATGTCTGGGAGGACAGGAAGCTCGCGCGCTTCTTCCCGCGCGACACGCTCGATGCGCGCAGCATCCGCCGCGAGACGGCACCGGACTGGGATTACTGGCACGTCGAGGTCGCGAAGTCCGCCAAGAAGATGCGCGACGCCGGCATCGGCATCCAGGTGGGCGGGCATGGCCAGCTGCAGGGCCTGAGCCCGAACTGGGAAACGTGGATGCTCACGCAGGGCGGCTTCAGCAACTTCGAAGCCCTGCGCGCGGCCACCATCGACGGCGCCGACTACCTCGGCCTGTCGAAGGACATCGGCTCCATCGAGGTCGGCAAGCGCGCTGACCTCGTCGTGCTCAATTCCAATCCACTGGAAAACATCCGCAGCACGATCGACACGCGCTACGTGATGGTCGACGGCCGGTTGTTCGACATCGATGCGGGCATGGCTGAAATCGGCGGGCGCGGCGCGAAGGCGCCGACCTTCTTCTGGCAGACCGGGCGCGATGGCCACACCTTCGGCAAGCAGTTCAATGAAACGCATGCCGAAGGCGAAACCGAAGACTGAACCCGGCGGCTGTGACGGACTCGACGGCCCGCCCCGCGCGGGCCGTTTTCGTTGCGGACTCCACGTTCACGAGCGGCCGTGGCAGTCTGAATACACTGAAATGCGATCGAGGAGACCCGAATGCCGACGCGCTACCACATCAGCCTGCCCGATAGCGCCGCCGCGCGTGGCAGCAACCCCGCCACATCCTTCAATGCGCACGGCGCCGAGGCTTTCGCCGAACAGCTCGAGCAGGCGATGCGCACCACGCAACTATTCGAGCGCTGGCGCGGCGGCCAGGCCGATCCGGACAACATCGATCCCGTGCTCGGTGCGACCGACCCGCAGGCCACCGTCCGCGGCGAACAGCACGACCTGCATATCGACCTCATCCTGATTACCGCACTGCCAGGAGACGTGGTGCGCCACCGCCTGCGCCTGCTCGCGGGCAGCGGCTGGCAGCTGCGCGATGTCAGCGCCGCCTGATCGACGCGACACCGCATGGCCCCGGATGACATCGGCCCTGTGAGCGGGCGGCGGCCGGTGCTGCTGTCCTGGAGCGGCGGCAAGGATGCGGCATGGACGCTGCATGTCCTTCGTGCCAGGGACGATGTCGAGGTCGTCGGCCTGCTGACCACCGTCACCGCCGGCTACGAGCGCATCGCGATGCATGGCATCCGCCGCGACCTGCTGCATGCGCAGGCGCTCGCGGCCGGCCTGCCGCTGATCGAGGCGATGATCCCGCCCCAATGCGACAACGCCGCCTACGAGGCGGCGTTCGCCGCCGCACTCTCCACCGCGCGCCTGCGCTGGCCAGGGCTCGACACGATCGCTTTCGGTGACCTGTTCCTGGCCGATGTACGCGCCTGGCGCGAAGCTTCCTGCGCGCGCCTTGGGTGGCATATCGAAACCCCCCTGTTCGGCGTCGACACGTCGCGCCTGGCGCGCCGCATGATCGAAGGCGGCCTGCGGGCGACGCTCTGCTGTGTCGATACGCAGCAACTCGATGGAAGTTTTTCAGGCGCCGGTTTCAACCTGGACCTGCTGGCCGCGCTGCCCGCGAACTGCGATCCCTGCGGCGAAAACGGTGAATTCCACACCTGCGTCACCGACGGGCCGATGTTTACGCAGCCGTTGAAGGTAGTCACCGGGGAACAGGTTCTGCGCGACGCGCGCTTCGCCTATACCGACCTGTTACTGGCCTGAGCCTGCGCTGCGTCTGTGCGGCAGCCTTTCTGACGCAGCGCGAGTTTCACCGCAGGCATTCGCGCCACGGGTTCACCGCCGCGTGCGTAGCCAGGGTGTCCGCACGATGCAGGCAAGCACCATGACGACGAGGAAAACACCGTAGGCCGACGCTGTCGCCAGCACCTGCCGCCATATGTTGCCGGCGGTTCCGGTGGGCACGGCGACGACATAGCCCCAACGCATCGTGGCGACGAAGGCGAGTAGCGCGAGCGCGATCGAAGCGGCATCGAACATCCGGCGTGCACGGTTGCGCGGCTGGCGCGGATACATCCAGAACAGCGTGCACAGGATCGTGAACCAGGGCAGGAACAGGATCAGTGCGAGGTGCGTCTGGATCGACGCATTCACTCCACGCGCTCAGCCATCAAGGCGAGCGCGGCGTCCACCTCGTCCGTGGTTACGCCCTCACCCAGGGCACAGGCGTGGGCATCGCCCAGGCGTCCTGCCACCTTCAGTGCCGCCACGCATTGCCCGGCATCACGCGGCGCGTCGAAGCCCGCGCTCTGCAGCAGAACGCGTTCGCCCTGCACGAGCTTGAAGTAGAACTTGCCGTCGGCGTCGCGGTATTGCTTGAACATGGCGGGCGCAGGCTTTTCGACATCGTTCGACATCGCGACCACCACGCTCGACAGGTCACGCAGGCCCACCGCCTCGCGCAGCTGCGCCAGCATCGGGCGCGCATAGCGCTCGCGCAGCCGCTGCGCACCGTCGCGCAGGATCGTTTCGATGTCCGCCGGCTTCGCGATCAGCGCTTCGTACCTCTCGCGCATCGGCGAAATCTCCGCATCGATGCGCTCGAACAGCGCCTGCTTGGCGTCGCCCCAGGCGATTCCGACTTCGAATGCACCCCGCATCGCTTCGGCGTGTTCGTCGCTGGCAAAAGCGCGATACAGCTGGAACACGTTCGACGCGTCGGCATCCTTCGGCTCGCCCGGCACGCGCGAGTCGGTGACGATCGAATAGATCAGCTTCTTCAGCTGCTCGCGCGGCGCGAACAAGGGGATGACGTTGTCGTAGCTCTTGCTCATCTTGCGGCCGTCAAGGCCGGGCAGCGTGGCCACGTGCGCCTCGATCGCCGCCTCCGGCAGCGTGAAGTGCTCGCCATAGAGATGGTTGAAGCGCTGGCCGAGATCGCGCGCCATCTCGATGTGCTGGATCTGGTCGCGGCCCACCGGCACCTTGTCTGCATTGAAGATCAGGATGTCGGCGGCCATCAGCACCGGATACATGAAGAGCCCGGCAGTGATGCCGGCATCGTCGTCCTGCGACTCGGCACGATTGCGATCGACCGATGCCTTGTAGGCATGCGCGCGGTTGAGCAGGCCCTTGCCGGCTACGCACGTGAGCAGCCAGGTGAGCTCCGTGATCTCCGGGATATCGCTCTGCCGGTAGAACCACACCTGCGCCGGATCCAGCCCGCAGGCGAGCCAGCTCGCAGCGATCTCCAGCGTCGAGCGCTGCACGCGCGCCGGGTCCTGCACCTTGATCAGCGCGTGGTAGTCGGCGAGGAAATAGAAGCTCTCGACCGACGGATCGCGGCTGGCCTCGAGCGCGGGACGGATCGCGCCGGCGTAGTTGCCCAGGTGCGGCGTGCCCGAGGTGGTGATGCCGGTGAGGACGCGGGTGCGGGTCATTTCTGAACGGACGGAGTGCGGGCCGCGAGTTTACCCGCGCACCTGCCGCACCGTCGCAACCCCGTTCAGCGCGGCCGTGCGTTGATCCATCCACCCAATACCCGAGCCCTCGCCATGAGCCGTGTGCACAGCGCCACCGCAATTGCCGTTCTACTTGCCTCGTTCGCCGCCCCGGCTTCCGCACAGGACTATTACCGCGGCGGCCAGCGTGTGGAACTGGCCGTCATCGACCGCGAGGCCGGTGACGAACTCCCGCAGTACCCCTTTCGCGGCCAAGCCTGGGTGCCGGGCACGCCGGGGCATCGCTACGCGGTGCGCCTCACCAATCGAAGCCCCGAACGCGTGCTGGTGGTCCTGAGCGTGGATGGCGTCAATGCGGTGTCGGGGCTGACGGCGGACGCCAGCCAGGCCGGCTATGTGCTCGAGCCCTGGCAGAGCACCGACGTGGCGGGCTGGCGCAAGTCGATGCGCGACATCGCCCAGTTCTATTTCGCCGACTTCGGCGACAGCTACGCCGCGCGCACCGGGCGTCCTCGCAATGTCGGCGTCATCGGTATTGCCGTATTCGACGAGGCGCGCTGGATCGCCGTCCCGCGTCCGCGCGTCTACGACCGCGTCGGCCCCGAATCGGCCGAATCGGCGGCGTCCGATGCCGCGGGTGCCCCGCCGATGGCCTCGGCACGCGCCCAGGAACTCGGCACCGGGCACGGCTACCGGGAGTTCGCGCCGGTCGCACGTACCGGATTCCGGCGCGCCAGCCACACGCCCGTCCAGGTCACCGAGGTCCGTTATGACGACGGCGCCGCGCTTGCCGCGCGCGGCATCATTCCGCATCAGGGTTACGGCTATGAGGCACCCGAACCCCGGGCGTTTCCGGGAGGCTTCGTCGCCGATCCGCCGCGCCGCTGGTGAGGCAGGTGGCCATGGGGCAGCAAAATTCAGCCCCTGCAACGACGAAGGGCCGGTTTCCCGGCCCTTCGCGAATGGCTCAGACAGCGATCAGCACTTGCCGTCCTTGCAGTCCTGCGCCTTGTCTTCAACCTTGTCGCCAACCTTCTGAACGTCCTTACCGACACCCGCCATCGTGTTGCAGGCGGTAAGGGTACCCATCGAGAACATGGCGAGCAGCAGCAGGGCAGTCAGACGCTTCATGGTGTCATCTCCTGGAGACGCCGCGGGTCGCGCGGCAGGTGGGGGGTTTCCCGTGGGGGGATGACACGTCAGGGGCCGTGAAACGCGTGTGCAGTGTCGGTGCCGGTCGGGGCATTCCGTCACTGGATGTTCATTTTTGTAGCCCCCTTGCACCCATCGCGGAGCTCCAGCCACGATGCCCGTCGAGGGCGATGCGCGTGGCCTTCAATCGCGCAGCAGCGTCGATTTGCCGAACAGGCTTTCGACCAGGTCGACCGCCAGCACGGCAGTGCGGTTGTGGTCATCGATCAGCGGATTGAGCTCGACGATGTCTAGCGAACCCAGCCGCCCGGTGTCGCAGATCATCTCCATGCACAGCTGTGCCTCGCGGTAGGTCGGGCCGCCGGGCACGGTGGTCCCGACGCCCGGCGCGATGCTCGGGTCGAGGAAATCGACGTCGAAACTGACATGCAGGTGCGTGTCTGCGTCCATGCCGTCGAGCGCCTCGGCCATCGCCGCGCGCATGCCGACCTCGTCGATATAACGCATGTCGTAGACATCCAGGCCATAGCGCCGGATGAGCTCGCGCTCGCCGGGGTCGACCGAGCGGATGCCGATCTGGCGGATGTCTTCGGCGCGCATCGCGGGTGAGTCGCCGCCGAGGTGCGTCAGCGGCTGCGGCCCGAGACCGCACAGGCAGGCGACCGGCATGCCGTGCACGTTGCCCGACGGCGTGACGTCACTGGTGTTGAAGTCGGCATGCGCGTCGAGCCATACCACGCGCAGTTTCCTGCCCGCCTCGCGGCACCAGCGCGCGACCGCGGTGATCGAGCCTACGCCCAGGCAATGGTCGCCACCGAGCATGATCGGCATGCGTCCTCCGCGCAGCTCGGCGAGCACCGCCTCCATCACGATGCGATTCCATTCGGTGACTTCGGCGATGTGCCGGTAGCCCTCGACGGGGGCGGCCCATGGATTGCGCGGGCCGTCCAGGTTGCCGCGGTCGAGTACATCCATCCCGCTGGCGGCCAGTGCCTCGCCGATGCCGGCGATCCGCAGTGCCTCCGGCCCGAGGCGCGCGCCGCGATGGCCCGCGCCGATGTCGGTGGGCGCGCCGATGAGCGAGACCGAGGGGCGATGCGGCATGCCGAACTCCTTTGCGGCCCAGGTGCGGCGGAAAGCCTGCAGACTTCTGGAACCGGTGGTGCCGGCTGTCGGAATCGAACCGACGACCTACTGATTACAAATCAGTTGCTCTACCAACTGAGCTAAGCCGGCGCCGGAACAGTGTAACGCGCGTCGCGCAGCACGCCGGCGCAGTCGATCGGCTCGCCGGTGAGGCTGAGCCGCTGCGACACGGGCGTGAAGGCAGGACGCGCTGCCACGTCGAGCCAGAGCAGCTGGCGCCCGCCAACGGGTTCGATGGTGGCGGCGAAACCCGCGATGACGAGTGCCTGCGCGCGGTCGCGTGCGGAGGCTTCGTTGCGGTAGCGGCCGAGCGCGATCGTGTTGGCATCGACGCCCGCGTCGGGCATGACGAGGTAATCCGTGAAGCCGGCCGTGGCGATGCGGGCCGCGGTGGCGACGGCGGCGGCGCGCGATGGCTGCGCGAGCACGACCTGCCAACCGCGAGGGGGCGAAGTGATCTGCACGGCGGTGGCGGTCCAGGCCACCTCGCCGGCGATCACGGCGCGTGCCGTCTCCAGAGCCGCCGGAGCAGTGAAGGGGCCAAAACGGTAGCAGCGGGACGGCGCGACGGTGTCACCGTCACCGCCACGCGCCTGCACGACTTCGAGGCGCGGAACGTCTGGCGGCAGGCCACTGTCCTTCGCGCGGGGCGGCTCGTCATGGAGAACCCACCACGCCGCGACGCCAACATTCAGCGCGAGCAACAGCACCAGCAGTCCGCGCATCAGCATGGTGCGATTCTAGCGGGGGCGTGCAGGTGTGGACGTGACGCGAATCGCGTCAGCCCGAACTTGCCCAGGCCGCGAGTCCATCCAGAACGAGAGCGGGCACGTGCAATGCATCCGGCCGCCGTGCAACTACGGGTTCGACACCTCCGCCATGCAGCAGCAGGCGTACTTCCCCATCCAGGCACCGGCGGGCCGAAGCATGTGCCTCGTCGATAAGCGCAAGCGCGGCGGACTGGCAGCCACTCGCCAGGGCGTCGTCGGTATCGAGCGCCCAGTCAACCCAGGCACCTCCTTCGGCAGGCAGTTGCGGAGCGCGCGCATGCAGCGCCTCCCGCATCAGTGCCGGCGAGGGTGCGATGCGCCCGCCGCGGTGAATACCCTCGGCATCCACGAGATCGAGGGTGATCGCGGTTCCAACGCTGCAGACGAGCACGGCACCCTGCACCTGTCGACGAGCGCCCAGCATGGCGAGGAACCGGTCCACGCCCAGCCGTGCGGGGTCGGCATAGGCGATCCGCAGGCCGTCGAAGCGCGCCTGGGTGCGTGCCAGTTCGATGCGCCCGCAATGCCGTGTCAGCGCTTCGAGCAGGTCCACCCGGCGGGAGGCGGTGGCCACGCTCGCGACATGCGCGATGTCGAGGTGCATTGGCAGGATGCCTGCAAGCAGCGTCCCCATGGAGCCTGTCGCGTAGGGAAGCGCATGCACCGGGCCTGCCTTGCCGTCGCGCAGTTCGGCGCACTTGAGCCGGGTGTTGCCGAGGTCGAACAGCCACGTACTCATGCGTCTGCCCGGCGCACGGAAACTTCGCCCGCGTGGAGGCTGCGCTCGCTGCCATCGGCCATCCGCACCCGAAGGGCGCCGTCCGCGGCCAGCCCGACTGCGTGGGCGGCATGAATGCCATCGGCGAGATGCAGATCGATGTCACGGCCCTGCAGGCGGTCGAATGCCGCCCAGCGCGGCAGGAACGGCGCAAGCCCGTCGCGATCGAATGCATCGAGCATCGGCAGCAGCCGTGCCAGCACAGTGCCGGCGAGCACATTGCGGGAGGGCGGCGGTGCCAGCGTGGCGAGGTCGATCCACGGCTGGTCGATGGACGCCGCGGCGGTGTCCGGCATGCACACGTTGAGGCCGATGCCGATGACCGCGCGTACCGGCCCGGCAGCTTCGCCGCTGCCTTCCACCAGCAACCCGCCGAGCTTGCGCAGGACCGCACCGTCATCCACCACCAGGTCATTGGGCCACTTGAGGCCGGCCACGGTGAACCCGAGGGAATGCAGCGCCTCGGCCACCGCGAGGCCCGCGACCAGGCTGAGACCACCCAGCCGCGCCAGGCCGCCGTCGAAAGCCCGCGATACCGAGAGATACAGGTTGGCGCCCAGCGGCGACTGCCATGGGCGGCCCCGGCGCCCCCGCCCCCGGAGCTGGCGTTCGGCCAGCAGGACGTGCGCGCCGTCGGCAGGTACAGGAGCCTCGAGCAGGCGCGTATTGGTCGAATCGACCGACCAGGCCACCTCGAGCATCCCCAGGCGCGAAGTCATGGGGACCGGGAGGACGGCCCGGATCGCGGCCTCGTCGAGCAGGTCGAGCGGAGCACCGAGCCGATAACCGCGGCCGGCGACGGCCTCGATGGGCACGCCTGCTTGGCGGAGCGCCTCGATCCGCTTCCAGACCGCCGCCCGGGTCTGCCCGGCCGCGCGGGCGAGCAGATCGCCGGAGGCCGGGCCCTCGATGAGGCGCTGCAGGAGCGCGCGGTCGTCCATCAGAGGCAGTGGTAGCGGCAGTGGTTCATCGCGGGATTATGCGACCGCGTGACCCGATAGCCGGCGGTACGCGAGGGAAATCCACGGTATCCTCGCCCGGATTCCGGACCGACCGGACCTGGGACTGCCATGCATCGGATCCTCCTGAGCCTGTTGATCGTGTGTGCGAGCGCCAGCGTCGCCGCACGCGAGGTCAAGATGAGCAGCCCGGACAGTGGCAGCTGCGCGGATACGCCGGTCGAGCAGAAGGCCGACGCCCGCAAGCCTGTGCCCACGCGCGACACCATGCCGGCCCGCGAGGCCCGCACCCGGCCGAGCGTGCATGGCGATGTGGGCGTTGGCCCCCGCCTGCGCTGGCACAGCTTCATCCCGGGAATGTTCCGCTGATCGCTCCTCCCCGCCGCTGGCGGGTGCACAGGCGCGACCGCCTCGGCTGATCTGCAGCGGGCATCTGCACCGCCTTCCTCCGGCAATCCACCGTTTCACCCTGTGATGCCGCCACGGGAGGCAGTTCCGCTGCTGCACTCGTGGCAGCCGTGCACGGCATGGTTCCCGACCGCCGCGCCGGCATCCAGGCCGCTAGACCTGTCGATATCCGCAGGACACCGCATTCGGTCCCGCACGGCAATCATGCGGGCACACGCTAGACTGGCTTTTTGGCGAGGCGGGACGCATGGCGAATATCGGATCAGTGCTCAAGGCGGAAATCACGCGGCTGGCGCGGAAAGAGGTCAAGGCGCAAGTCGACACACTCCGCAAGGCTGCCAGTACGTACCGGCGCGATATCGCCGAACTCAAGCGCCAGGTCGCCCAGCTCGAGCGTACCGCCCGGCACTCCTCGAAGCGGCAGCAGGTCAGCGCCGCACCCGCCACACCCGGAAAGACCCGCTTCGTCGCCAAGGGGCTGCGTTCGTTGCGTCAGCGCCTTGGGCTGTCGGCGGCCGAGTTCGGCCGACTGGCCAATGCGAGCGGCCAGTCCATCTACAACTGGGAATCGGGCAAGACGATCCCGGCCAAATCGCAACAGGCCGCACTCGCGGCACTCCGTGGGCTTGGCAAGCGCGAAGCGCGCGCGCAGTTGGATTCGATGGCGTAGACAGACGGCGGGTGGGAAGCCCGTGCTCCCTGCCGCCTTCCTCATCGAACGCCTATTGGGCCGAGGGCGCGAACTGCGAACCGCATGAGCAGACCGGCCCGCTCTACACAAACACGGCATGTGCGCACACCGTGCACTGGGAATGGGCCCACCAGGATTCGAACCTGGAACCAAGGGATTATGAGTCCCCTGCTCTGACCGTTGAGCTATAGGCCCGCAGCGCGGCGATTGTAGCGGCTGCGCAAACGACAAGCCCGCCGGATGGCGGGCTTGTCGTGCAATGACGATGCGATGTCACTCGATGTCGAGGAACGACCGCAACTGCTCCGAACGCGACGGATGCCGCAGCTTGCGCAGCGCCTTCGCCTCGATCTGGCGGATGCGTTCGCGGGTCACGTCGAACTGCTTGCCGACCTCTTCCAGCGTGTGGTCGGTATTCATGTCGATGCCGAAGCGCATGCGCAGCACCTTGGCTTCCCGCGGGGTCAGGCTCGCCAGAACGTCACGCACGGTCTCCGACAGGTTGATGTCGGTGGTGGCGTCGATCGGGGACATCACGTTGGTGTCCTCGATGAAGTCGCCGAGGTGCGAATCCTCGTCGTCGCCGATCGGAGTCTCCATCGAGATGGGCTCCTTCGCGATCTTCATGACCTTCCGGATCTTGTCCTCCGGCATGTCCATTTCCTTGGCCAGCTCCTCCGGTGTGGCCTCGCGGCCGTACTGCTGGAGCATCTGGCGGGAAATGCGGTTGAGCTTGTTGATCGTCTCGATCATGTGCACGGGGATGCGGATCGTGCGCGCCTGGTCGGCGATCGAGCGCGTGATCGCCTGGCGGATCCACCATGTGGCGTAGGTCGAGAACTTGTAGCCGCGGCGGTATTCGAACTTGTCCACCGCCTTCATCAGGCCGATGTTGCCTTCCTGGATCAGGTCGAGGAACTGCAGGCCGCGGTTGGTGTACTTCTTGGCGATCGAGATCACAAGGCGCAAATTGGCCTCGACCATCTCCTTCTTCGCCTTGCGCGCCTTGGCCTCGCCGTAGGCCATGTGCCGGCTGATCTCCTTGAGATCGACCAGCGTCACCTTCATGCGCTGTTCCTCGTCGAGCGTGGCCTGCTGCTCGAAGATGATGCGGTCCTTGACGTCACGCAGGGCCGAAGCCCACTTCTGCTTGCGCTTGAGCAGCTCGTCCACCCACTCGAGGTTGGTCTGGTTGCCGTCCCAGGCGCGGATGAAATCCTTGCGCGGCATCTTCGCGACGCGCACGGAGAGATCGAGAATGCGGCGCTCATGCTCCTTCACCTTCGCGATCGACTCGCGCAGGTTGCGCACCAGCGCGTCGGTGAGATTCAGCGGCAGCTTGAGCTTGATGAAGATCTCCGCCATTTCCTCGCGGACCTTCTTCGTACTCTTGTGCTCCGGGCCGTACTTGGCATGGCATTTTTCGAACTTGGCGTACAGCGCGCCCAGCGCGCCGAAGCGGTTCGCCACTTCCACCGGGTCCGGACCGGTCGGCCCGACCTCTTCGGCTTCCTCGGCGCCGTCGCCATCGGCTTCAACTTCAACGTCGGCGTCCACATCGGCAACGACGACCGGCGGGAGCTCCGGGGGTACGTCGTCGATCTGGTCGAGAAAGCCGACGATCACTTCGGCCAGACGCTTCTTGCCTGCCTTGTGCAGGTCATAGTCGCCGAGGATCTGCGCGATCGTGCCCGGAAACGAGGCGAGCGACGCCTGCACCTGGGTAAGACCTTCCTCGATGCGCTTGGCGATCGCGATCTCGCCCTCGCGGGTGAGCAGTTCGACCGTGCCCATCTCGCGCATGTACATGCGCACCGGGTCGGTCGTGCGGCCGCCCTCGGAATCGAGCGAGACGAGCGCCGCGGCGGCTTCCTCGGCCGCGGTGTCATCGACATCGCGGCCACTGGACGCCTGCCCGGCGAGCAGCAGGGTCTCGGCATCGGGCGCAACCTCGTGCACCTCGATACCCATGCCGTTGATCATGCCGATGATGTCTTCGATCTGTTCGGCATCGACGACATCGTCAGGTAGATGGTCATTCACCTCGGCATAGGTGAGGTAGCCCTGCTCCAGACCCTTGCTGATCAGTTGCTTGATGTCCGACTGCGGGGTCTGTCGTTCGTTGGCCATGGGCTGCGCCACCTGGGTAAAGGGGTCAAGGGAACCGTGCATTATACCAGCGCCGGTTTTCAGGCTGGTCGGCGAAGCGTCTGGAATCTGAGCGGTCAGGCCTGCAGGAGAAACGTCACCGGCCCGTCGTTGACCAGACCGATCACCATATGGGCGCCGAAACAGCCCGTTTCCACCGCCGGATGGGCGCTCCGGCATGCGCTCACGAGCCGGTTGAAGACAGGTTCAGCGATTTCCGGCGCGGCCGCGGTCTGAAAGCCCGGACGCATGCCCCTGGCGGTATCGGCGGCCAACGTGAACTGGCTGACCAGCAGCAGGCCTCCGCCCGTCTGCATCAGGCTGAGGTTCATTCGCCCCGCTGTGTCGGCGAATACCCGGTAGCCGAGCAACCGCTGCGCCATGCGCGCGACCTGTGGCTCCGCGTCATCCGGTTCAATGCCGACGAGCGCCAGCAGCCCCGGCCCGATCGCGCCCACCACCCGCCCGTCCACCGACACCTCCGCGCGCGTAACGCGCTGGATCAGGGCGAGCATGGACGGTCTCGATCGGGCACCCCGTCAGGCTAGCAGACCGGTCCAGCTAGACTGCCGCGGATGCACCGCATTCTCGCCGCCGCACTCCACCTGGCCGTCGCATTGCTCGCGCGGCTGCCCTGGAGCGTACTGCATGCCATGGCCGACCTGCTCGCCTCCCGCGCCTTGCGAGGCGACAGCCGTGAGGCCCGCGTGGCGCGTCGCAACCTGGAACTGGCCTACCCGGACCTGCTGCACGGGGAGCGCACCGCGCTGCAGCGTGATGTGCTGCAGACCACCATGCGCCAGACGGTCGAGACCTTCCGGCTGTGGACGCAGCCGCATGCATGCAACCTCGCGCTTATCGAAGAGCAGATCGGTGGCCCGCTGCTGGACGAGGCGATCGCCGCCGGGCGCGGCGTGATCGTGGTAGCCCCGCATTACGGAAACTGGGAACTGCTGAACCAGTGGCTCGCCTCGCGCACGGCGCTGGCGATCCTCTACGCGCCGCCCGAATCACCGGTCGCCGACGTCTTCCTGCAGCGCGTGCGCGCCGCGCAAGGGGATGCGCAACGGGTGACACAGGTGCGCGCGCAGGCTGCGGGCGTGCGCAAGCTGGTGAAATGGCTGCGTGACGGAGGTGTCGCGGGCATCCTTCCGGACCAGCAGCCCAAGCAGGGCGATGGCGAATTCGCACCGTTCTTCGGCCAGCCCGCGCTGACCATGAGCCTGCTGTCGCGCCTGGCCTCCCGTACCGGCGCGGCCGTCCTGGTCGCCTTCTGCGAACGCATCGGCGACGGGCGCGACGGGCCGCGTTTCGCGCTGCATGTCGAGCGCGCACCGGAGGAAGTTTCCGACCCTGACGTGATGCGATCGATAGCCGCGCTCAACCGGGCGATCGAACATGTCGCGCGGCGCGATCCCGCGCAGTATCAGTGGACCTACAAACGGTTTTCCCTGCAGCCTGACGGAAGCAATCCTTACTGGCCCGACTGCTACTGAGGCGGCAGGCGCGTGGCGGCTGCGACCTCGAGCAACATGGCCTCGTAGTCGGCATCCATGCGTTCGCGGCTGTAGCAGGTGATCGCGGCCTCGCGCGCCGCATGCGCCAGGGTCGCCGCCATGGCGTCGTCACGCAGCAGTGCCTCGAGAACGTCCGCGAGTGCGGCCGGATCCGATGCCGGGACGAGGCGTCCGTCGACCCCATCGCGGATCACTTCGCGCACCCCGGGCACCGCGCTCCCCACGACAGCGCAGCCGGCCGCCATGCCTTCGATCAAGGCCAGCGGCATGCCTTCGTAGTGGGTGCTCAGCACGCACAGGCGGTGCTGCATGAGCAGATCCGGAACCTCACGGTGCAGGCCCAGGAATCGCACCTGCGCGGTAAGCCCGAGTTCGCCGACCAGGCGTTCGATACGTTCGCGATGCGCCCGATTGCCCGCCCCGGCGAACGACACCGGCGGCGTCAGGCCGCGATCCCGCAACAGCGACACGGCGCGCACGAGGGTCGCGTGGTCCTTCTGCCTGGAGAAGCGCGCGACCATCACGATACCCGGCACGCGTGCAGCCAACGGATGTTCGTTCCCGCCTGCGAAGGGCGCCAGGCGCACGCCGTTCGGTATGGCGACGGTGCGAGCCGGCGGCATGCCCATGTCGAGCAGTACCTGCCGCACGCCTTCGGAACAGCCGATGATCCGCGCGGTGCGCCTGGCCAACCACCGGGTCTGCGCAAGCCGCCAGGGGGTATAGCGTTCGCGCGTGTTGTGTTCGACATGCACGAGTGCGGGCACACGCGCCAGCAGCCCCGCATAGCGGCCCCACAGATGCTCGCTGAAGCCGTGCGCGACGAGTACATGCGGCTTCCACCGCCGGCACAGCGACGCCAGCGCGATGATCGTCGCCAGGTGCGACCAGCCCGACACGACCTCCAATGGAACACCCGCGGCGCGCAACTCTTCAATGCGCGCCGGATCACCACGACGCTTGCGGCGCAGCACCAGCAAGGGTTCGATACGGTCCCGCGCGCGCTCCGCATTGACCAGCGTGATGGCGACCTGCGTCGCGCCCCCCGAGAAACCACCGGTGACGAAATGGATCACGCGCACGCGGGAGTCGGAAGTGTCCATGCTCGGCACCGGGATCAAAGGCCACAGCGTAAGCGCCGTGTGGCGCGACGCCTATACTCGCCGCGACTTTCCGCGCAAACCGACATGACCGAGCCCCTGCCGCTGTCCGGCGTCGTCATCACGTTCAACGAAGCCGACCGCATCGCGCGCTGCATCGGCTCGATGCGTGGCCTGTGCGACGAGATCATCGTGCTCGACTCCGGCTCGACCGATGGCACCACCGGCATTGCGCAGTCTCTTGGCGCCCACGTCGTACATCGCGACTGGGACGGCTTCGCACGCCAGAAAAACGCGGCGATCGAACGCGCCCGCCATCGCTGGGTACTGCTGCTCGATGCCGACGAATGGCTGGAACCGGATGCGCAGCAGGCGGTGCAGCGCCTGTTCGCTGGTGAGCTGGAGAGCGCCGATTGCTGGCTGCTGCTGCGCCGCACGCATTTCCTTGGGCATCCACTGCGCGCCGGCAGCTTCGCGCGTGAGCCGGTGCACCGCCTGTTCCGCTCGCCGCTGCGGCATGCCGATGTGCCGGTGCATGAATACCTCGATGTCACCGGCCAGCGCGTGCGCCGTTCGGAGATCGTGCTCGAGCACGACACTGCCCGCAACGCGGACGAATACCGTTCGAAGCTCGACGGCTACGCACAGCTGTGGGCGCAGGCGCAGGCCGCGCGTGGCCGCCGTGCATCAGCCGGGCGCGGCCTGCTCGCCGCCGCGATGTACCTGCTGAAGAACCTCCTGCTGCGCGGTGGCCTTGTCGACGGCCGTGCCGGGCTCGTGTTCCATGGCCTGCATGCGCGCTATGTCTTCCGCAAATACGCGCTGTTGCGCGCAGCCGAAGTTACGCGGGATGTAGCGCGCTGAAGAGGTGTACGCGATCCACCAACCGCGGGCCGCTGCATTCCGATAGCGCAGCCCGCAATGGCAACGCGGCTCAGTGCGCGCTTACTGTGCCACCGCACCGCGATGAATCTGCCGGCAGCAACCACCACTGGCGACGGTTGCTGTGGCCGACGTCGATCGCACGGCGGCGGTCAATGCAAGGGAGCATCGCGGCCTCTTCGAGCAACAGCCAACGTCGTGCCGGCGCGACGCGTTGCCAGGCGAGCGCCGCATGAAGCTGCTCGACCGCCGGCGTCTTGAAACCGAACGTGCGCGCGGGGCGATCGGACATCAGCAGGTTCTGCTCCTTCCAGGCAACCAGACCGAGTTCGGCCGTCGGCGGGAGATTCGCGGCGACGCGCTGCATCAGGCCGCGTGCGGAGCTGGCGTCGTTGAGCAACGGCTGCGCGGCCAGGCCGATACCGAGCCACAGGCCGGTGAGCGTGGCCAGCAGCGCGGCAACCCCGCGCGCGGGGCGGAACGCGACCAGCATCGCAAGGCCCCAGGCGCCGATCGCGAGCATCACGTAGCCGAGCGCGTCGGCGCCGCGGGCCAGGCCGCGCGCTTCGTCGAGGCGCTGCTCGAAACCGGGATGGCCCGCGACCACCAGCGCGCCCGCGACCAGCGGCACCAGGGTGATGACGGCGGCAAAGCCGAAGGCGAGCCGGCGCACGCCGCTGCGTTCGATCAGCGCAGGCAGCCAGGGCCCCATGGCGAGGCAGAAC
>SCUY01000023.1 GCA_004322525.1 Lysobacter sp.
CGCCGGACAAGGGCCTGGCCGAGATCATCATCGGCAAGCAGCGAAGCGGGCCGACCGGCTCGTTCAAGCTCAAGTTCTTTGGCGAATACACGCGCTTCGACAACCTTTCACACGATTCCATCGGGTCCTTCGAATAACGTCGAGGCGTGGAGCGCATGTCACTCGACTCCGAAGCCCTGCACAGCGTCGGCTACGACGCGGCACGCCGGGTGCTGGAAGTCGAATTCAGCAGTGGGCGTGTCTACCAGTATTTCGACGTGCCGCGGCAGGAGGTGGAGCGGCTGCTGCGCGCCGACTCCCACGGCGCTTATTTCAGCGGCCACATGCGCGACCGCTATCGCTATGAGCAGGTGCATTGACGCCGGCACGGTGCATCGCGGCGTTGGAAGGCCTGCAGTTGCCGTGCGCCATCGATGCAGGTAGCGGCCGCCGCTAGACTGTCGCCATGGCACGTCCCACCTCCGCGACCATCCACGTCGACGCCCTGCGTCATAACCTCGGCCAGGTCCGTGCGCGTGCACCGCGTAGCCGGGTCATGGCGGTCGTCAAGGCGGACGGCTACGGGCACGGGCTCGAGCGGGTCGCGCGGTCCCTGGCGGGCGCCGATGCCTTTGGCGTCGCCGCGCTGTCCGACGCCGAACGCCTGCGCGCGGCGGGTATTTCGCAGCCGGTGCTGCTGCTGTCCGGTTTCGACGAGCCGTCCGATATCGACCGCCTGCGCGCGCTGGGGGTCTCCACCGTCGTCCATCATGCGAGCCAGCTGGAAATGCTCGAGCAGGCCCTGCCAGGCGAACCCGTCGACTGCTGGCTCAAGCTCGACAGCGGCATGCACCGGCTCGGCTTCGGGCCTATGGCCTTCCGTGACGCGCACGCACGGCTCACCGCGCTGCAGCCGGGAGTCGTCGGCGAGGTGATGCTGATGAACCACTTCGCCAGCTCGGACGATTTCGCCGACGGCCCGTCCCTCGGCCAACAGACGCGCAGGCAGATCGAGGTCTTCCGCGAGGTCACTGCCGATCTGCCGGGCCTTCGTTCGCTCGCCAATTCCGCCGCCGTACTGGGCTGGCCGGATGCGCACGACGACTGGGTCCGTCCCGGCGGGGCGCTGTATGGAATTTCGGTGGTCGAAGGCCGTGACGGAGCCGGTTTCGGCCTGCGTCCCGCGATGACGCTCTCGACCCGCCTGATCGCGGTGAACCGGGTCTGCAAGGGTGGGCGCATCGGCTATGCGGGAACGTGGGAGTGCCCGGAAGACATGGAGGTCGGGGTCGCCGCGATCGGTTATGGCGATGGCTACCCCCGTGCGGCCCCGGCGGGAACGCCGGTGCTGGTGGGCGGGCACCGCAGCCAGGTCATCGGGCGCGTGTCCATGGACCTGATGACGGTCGACCTGCGTGGCATCCCGGGGGCGCGGGTCGGGGCACCGGTGACCCTGTGGGGGCCGGAGCTGCCGGTCGAGACGATCGCCGCCGTGGCGGGAACGATCGGCTATGAGTTGACCTGTTCGATCACGCGCCGCGTCCGTTTTCTCGAACGCTGAACCGGCAGCGGAGGCCTCATGGGCGTCGCCATCGTCTGGTTCCGTAACGACCTCCGCCTCGATGACAATCCCGCGCTGCAGGCTGCGCTCGACACTGGCCTGCCGGTGCTGCCCGTCTACGTGCACGATCCGGACGGGGAGGGCAGCGCGCGCACCGGTGCGGCTTCGTCGGCCTGGCGCGCCCGTTCGCTTGCGGCGCTGGACGCGAGCCTGCGGGAGCGGGGCAGCAGGCTGCGCTATTTCGTCGGCCATGCCGGCCTGGCACTGGGCGCGCTCGCGGCTGCCTGCGGAGCCGAAGCGGTGTTCTGGAACCGGCGCTATGAGCCGTCCGTCGAGGCCCGCGATGCGCAGGTCAAGCGTGACCTGCGGGAGCAGGGGATCCAGGCCGAGAGCCGCAATGGCGCGCTGCTGTTCGAACCCTGGGAGCTGAAAACGGGAAAAGGCGGCCCGTTCAGGGTATTCACGCCGTTCTGGCGGGCGGCACGGGCGCGATGGTCGCCACAGGCGTGCTGGAGCGCGCCCGAGCGCCTCCCGGAGCCCGGCGATGTCCCGGAAGGCGTCGACCCTGATCACCTGCGTCTGTGTCCGCGCCGTGGGTGGGACAACGGGTTCTGGACGCACTGGACACCGGGCGAAGCAGGTGCGCTCGACGCGCTCGAGGTCTTCGTCGAAGGCGCGCTGCGCGGCTACCCGGTGCAGCGCGACCGCCCGGACCGGGTCGGTACGTCACGGCTGTCGCCGCACCTGCATTTTGGAGAGATCGCCCCGTGGCGCGTCGTCGCCGCGATCGAGGCGCAGCGAGGCATCGCGCCCGAAGCGGATATCGACGGCTACCTTCGGCAGCTGGTCTGGCGCGAGTTCGCCTCGCACCTGCTGCATCATTTTCCGGAGACCGTGGAGCGCAACTTCAATCCACGCTTCGACGGCTTCGACTGGGCGGACATCGATGGCCTGACGTTCGACCGCTGGCGTCGCGGGCGCACCGGCGTGCCGATCATCGATGCGGGGATGCGCGAGCTGTGGGCGACCGGGTGGATGCATAACCGGGTGCGGATGATCGTCGCCAGCTACCTGTGCAAGCACATGCGCGTGCACTGGCGGCGTGGTGCGGAATGGTTCAACGAGACGCTGGTGGACGCCGACCTTGCCAACAATGTCATGGGCTGGCAGTGGGTGGCGGGCACCGGCGCCGATGCCGCGCCGTACTTCCGCATTTTCAACCCGGTGACGCAGGCGCAAAAGTTCGACCCGCAGGGCGACTACGTTGCCCGCTGGCTGCCGGAGCTGTCCGCACTGCCGATGCCGCTGCGGCACGCCCCGTGGCGAGACGCGGCCGCCCTGCATCGCGTCGCCCCGCACTATCCGTCGCTTCCGCTGGTCGATCCTGCTGCCGGCCGCGAAGCCGCCCTGTGTGCCTACAGCGCCCTGCGAGCGGGCGTGAAACGCTGACACGCGACATCCCTGCTAGAAACCTGAACGGGGAAGGGCGCCCGTCACCTGGTGCCCACGAAGCCGTGGCGAGCATGGCCGCGTTCGCCCCACTTGAAGCCGAGGTTGCCAATGAATACCCCGATGAAGATGACGCTCGCTGCCGCGGTGATGTCCACGCTGCTCGCCGGTTGCATGACCGACCCGAATACCTACCGCACGAACCCCGATACGAATGACCGCACCCGCAATGGCGCCCTGATCGGCGCGGCGGTCGGCGCGGTCGCCGGGTTGCTGAGTGGCAATGACGCGGTGGAGCGTCGCCAGCGCGCCATGGTCGGCGCGGGCGTGGGCGGCATCGCCGGCGGCACGATCGGCAACTACCAGGACCGCCAGGAGAGGGCGCTGCGTGATCGCCTCGCCGGCTCCGGCGTCGACGTGGTCCGCCAGGGTGACAACATCACCCTGAGCATGCCCGATGCCATCACCTTCGGTTACAACCGGGCCGACCTGCAAACGCAGTTCTATCCCGTGCTCGACCGGCTGGCCTCGACGTTGAACGAGTACAACCAGACGGTGATCGAGGTGGCCGGCCATACCGATTCGCGCGGTACCGACGAGTACAACCGGGGTCTGTCGCAGCGCCGTGCCGAGACGGTCGCCGGATACCTCGGTAGCCGCGGCGTGGGGCGCGATCGCATGATCACGGTAGGCGCGGGCGAAAGCCGGCCGCTGTGCGGCGAGCAGACCGAGGCATGCTGGGCGCGCAATCGCCGCGTCGAGATCACGCTGGTTCCTGTGGCAGCAAATCCGTAACCCGCACCGCGGGTTCGGGAGGGTGGAAACGGGGCGCGGAAGCGTCCCGTTTTCCTATTCAATTGACTGCGGCGAGGACGTGACGTGGTGGCTCGATCACCGCCTGCCGTCGTCCGCTGACTCAGTCATCCCGTGACTCAGGCGCGTTGTTGCCCACCCCCACCTGTTTTCCATACATGCCGGTGCGCCGCTCGACGTAGTTGAGCAAGGTCAGCACCCCGAGTGTGAGCACAGTCGCTGCCACCGCGAGCACGAAGTGGCGCAGGCCGGTCATCACCCCGATAACCGCCACCATGAGCAGCGAAGAGGCGGTGGTGATGCCGGCGACCGCTGCGCCGCGCCGCCGCGCGAAGATCGTGCCGGCACCGATGAACGCCACGCCATTGATGACCGCTTCCACCAGACGCAGCGGGTCGGTCTGGATATGGATCGATGGATCGTGCGGCGGCGGATCGGTCAGCGCCAGCTGGCTGATGCCCATCAGCAGCGCCGCGGCGCCGGCCACCAGCATGTGAGTGCGGAAGCCGGCTGGCCGGTTCTTGAACTCGCGCTCCAGGCCGATTACGCCGCCGAGCAGCATCGCCGCGGCAGTGGTCGCGGCCGCTTCGAGTTCGGATGACCATTCCATGCCGTCACAGTCGGTGAGATGACGTCAAAGTAGCGTCGCCGCTCCCACGCCTTGCCGGCGCGCTGACAGCGCGGACCCTACGGTCGCCTCATGAGCCACGATCTCGTCGTCCTCCGCCGCGAAGGCCTGTACTGCCCGCGCGGGGGCTTCTACATCGACCCCTGGAAGCCGGTCGAGCGTGCGGTGATCACGCACGGGCACGGCGACCATGCCCGCATCGGCTCGGCCAGGTACTTCGCGGCGATGCGCAGCCTGCCCATCCTCCATTGGCGGCTGGGCGAGCAGCAGTACCAGGTGCATGAATACGGGGAGGTATTCGGCATCGGTGACGCCCGCGTCTCGTTCCACTCCGCCGGGCACGTACTCGGCTCGGCGCAGGTGCGGATCGAAGTCGACGGGCAGGTCTGGGTCGCGTCGGGGGACTACAAGCGCCAGCACGACCCGACGTGCGACCCGTTCGAGGTGGTCGAATGCGACACCTTCATCACCGAGGCGACGTTCGGGCTGCCGGTCTACCGGTGGCCCGACACGGCTGACGTGGCGCGTGAAATCGTGGAGTGGCGTGATCACTGCGCCGACCGTGGCGAAGCCGCGGTGCTGTTCTGCTATGCGCTGGGCAAGGCGCAGCGCCTTCTGGCCGAAGTGGCGGCGTGGACCGACCGGCCAGCCTATGTGCACGGCGCCATTGCCACCGGGGTGCAGGTGTACCGGGGCGCTGGCGTGCCGATGCTCGCGACGCTGCCGGTGGCCGAGACGGCGAAAGGCGCCGAATTCGCCGGTGAACTCGTCCTCGCGCCTCCCTCTGCGGCGGGCAGTACCTGGATGCGACGGTTCCGCCGTGCACAGACAGGCTTCGCGTCTGGCTGGATGCGCGTGCGTGGCAACCGCCGGCGGCGCAACTACGACCGCGGCTTCGTCATCTCCGACCATGCCGACTGGCCGGACCTCATGCGCACCATCCGCGAAACCGGCGCGCGGCGGGTCATCGCCACCCATGGCAATACCGACGCGATCATCCGCGCGCTGCGGGAAGGCGGCATCGCGGCGGAGGCTTTCGCCACCGACTTCGGCGGGGAGGGCGAATGAGGCGTTTCGCCGCGCTCTACGCCGAGCTCGATCGCAGCACCGCGACGCTCGACAAGCGCGCGGCCCTCATCGCGTATTTCCGCATCGCGCCGCCGGACGACGCCGTCTGGGCGCTGTGGCTGCTCTCCGGCGGCAAGCTCGCGAAGATTGCCAACACGCGCGAACTGCGCGAATGGCTGTCGCAGGAAACCGGCACACCGGAATGGCTGGTGGATGACTGCCATGCCCATGTCGGCGATCTCGCCGAGACCATCACCCTGCTGTTCGACGATCCGCCGCGCGGCGCAGCCGACGTGCCGTTGCGGGAATGGATCGAGCATCGCCTGCTGCCGGTGGCCGGGCGGGATCCGGCACTGCGTCGCGCCGCCGTGGTCGCGGCCTGGCATGTGCTGTGCGCGGACGAACGCCTCGTCTTCAACAAACTGCTGACCGGCTCATTGCGCGTGGGCGTCTCGCAGCGGCTGGTACAGCAGGCGCTGGCGGAGATGTCGGGCATCGACATCGCCCGCATCGCGCAACGCATGCTCGGCGCCTGGTCGCCGGCGCCGCAGTTTCTGCGCAACCTGCTCGACCCTGAGGAACTGCCCGGCGATCGCGAGCAGCCGTATCCGTTTTTCCTGGCCTCGCCGCTTGAGGCTGACGTGGAGTCGCTCGGCCCGATCGATGACTGGATGCTGGAATGGAAGTGGGACGGCATCCGTCTGCAGCTGATCCGCCGCGGGCCGGACGTGGCGCTGTGGTCGCGTGGCGAGGAGCGGCTGGATGGCCGATTTCCGGAAATCGAAAGCGCGGCCGCATTGCTGCCACGCGACTGCGTCATCGATGGCGAACTGATCGGCTGGAAGCCGGGCGCGTCGCAGCCGCTGCCGTTCACGGCGCTGCAGACGCGCATCCAGCGCCGGAAGCCCGGGCCGAAAACGCTCGCCGATACGCCGGTCGTGGTGCTCGCCTACGACCTGCTGGAACTCGACGGCCGCGACCTGCGCACGCTGCCGCTGTCCGAGCGCCGGCGGCTGCTGGAAGACGTGCTGTCGGCCAACAATGATCCGCGCATCGTTCCGTCCCCACTGGTGGGGGCCGCGGGCTGGGCGGAAGCCGCGACGCTGCGTGAAGCCGCTCGTGAGCGTGGTGTCGAAGGCCTGATGCTCAAGCGGCGTGCGTCGCCCTACCAGGCCGGGCGACGACGCGGCGACTGGTGGAAGTGGAAGATCGACCCGCTGAACATCGATGCGGTGCTGATCTACGCGCAGTCCGGCAGCGGCCGGCGCAGCACGCTGTTTACCGACTACACGTTCGGGCTGTGGGACGGCGAGCAGCTGGTGCCGGTCGCGAAGGCGTACTCCGGCCTCGACGACAAGGAGATCCTCGCGCTCGATCGCTGGATCCGCACGCACACCATCGAACGCTTTGGCCCTGTGAGATCGGTCGAGGCCGCACACGTTTTCGAACTCGGTTTCGAGGCGGTGAACCGGTCCACGCGGCACAAGTCCGGCATCGCCGTGCGCTTTCCCCGCATCCTGCGCTGGCGGCAGGACAAGACACCGCAGGATGCCGACAAGCTCGAGACGCTGCGGGCCTTGGCACGATGACGGGTTACCGGCCGGACAGCGAGCCGGCACCGGAGGGGGAGGATCCCTACGCTGCGTATCCGATCGCGCCGCCGCCCGGCGTGCCACGGCAGACGGTGGAATCGATCCGTCGTCAGCAGGGCCGCAAGGCGGCTGCGGTGCGCAGGGCGGCGAGCCGCGCGTCCTCCGTGTGCGCCGCTCAGGCCGCCGTGCAGGGAGGGCCAGCGATGTCACGTGATGCATCGGAAAGCGTCACGACCCTGGGTGAGGGTGAGAGGGAGATTGGGGCATCGGCCATACCCGCGGCGGACCTCGATGACTGGTTCGCACGACGCGGCTGGTCGCCCGCACCCTTCCAGCGGGATGTCTGGACCCGCTATCTGCGGGGCGAGTCCGGCCTGCTGCATACACCTACCGGAAGCGGGAAAACACTTGCCGCGTTCGGCGGCCCGCTCATCGAAGCCCTGACGGACCCGGCCTCGCGCAGCGGCGAGTCGGCTGCGCGGCCGGCGCGTGAGCGCGACCTGCGCGTGCTCTGGATCACGCCGCTACGCGCCCTCGCTGCCGATACGCTGCGGGCCCTGCGCGAGCCTGCGCACGCACTGGGCCTGGACTGGCGGATCGGCCCGCGCACGGGTGATGCGAGCGCGCGTGACAAGCAACTCGCGCGCGAGGGCCGGCTCGATGCGCTGGTGACCACGCCGGAATCGCTCGCCCTGTTGCTTTCCTATCCCGATACCGCCCCGCGCCTTGCCAGCCTGCGCTGCATCGTCGTCGACGAATGGCATGAGCTGCTCGGCACCAAGCGTGGCGTGCTGCTGCAGCTTTGCCTCGCCCGGCTGCGCACCCTGTCGGCTGACGTGCGTGTCTGGGGCCTTTCGGCCACGCTGGGCAATCTCGACGAAGCGCGGGAAGTGCTGCTGCCGCACCTGCCCGGCGCGGTCACCGTCTCCGGCGCCCGCCCACGGGCGATGACGCTGGAATCACTGTTGCCCGCCGAAGGCGAGCGGTTCCCTTGGGCAGGGCACCTTGGGCTGTCGCAGCTCGCACGCGTTACCGAACGCGTTTTCCAGGCGCGGACAAGCCTGATCTTCACCAATACCCGCGCGCATGCCGAGCTCTGGCACCAGGCACTGGCAGCGGTCTGGCTGGAGGATCCGGCCAGCCTCGCGCTGCACCATGGCTCCCTCGACGCCAGTATCCGGGCGGATGTCGAGGCAGACCTGCGCGAGGGCAGCCTTCGTTGCGTGGTGGCGACTTCCAGCCTCGATCTCGGCGTCGATTTCCCCGCGGTCGACCAGGTCTTCCAGCTCGGCAGCCCGAAGGGCACCGCACGCCTGCTGCAACGCGCTGGCCGGGCGAAGCACCGGCCGGGCGAGTCCGGCCACGTCGTCTGCGTGCCCACCCACATGCTCGAACTGGTCGAGTTCGCCGCGGTGCGCGAGGCCATCGAGGCGGGCCGGGTGGAGGCACGGCATCCGCCGCGCCTGAGTCTCGATGTCCTCGCGCAGCACTGCGTCACCCTGGCGCTCGGCGGTGGATTCAACGCCGATGCATTGCTCGCGGAAGTTCGCGGCACCCATGCCTTCGCAGAGCTTTCCGACGAAGCCTGGCGGTCGGTTCTCGACTTCGTCGTGCAGGGCGGCCGCGCGCTGGAGCATTACCCCGACTTTCGCCGCGTGGTGCGCGACGATCAGGGCCTCTACGTCGTTGACGACCGTCGCATCGCGACACGGCATCGTCTTTCGATCGGGACCATCGCGAGCGAAGGCTCCGTCGCGGTGAAGCTCATGAAGGGCGGCTTGCTGGGTTCGGTGGAAGAAGGTTTCATCGCGCGGCTTAAACGTGGGGACCGCTTCCTTTTTGCCGGCCGCATGCTGCAGCTCGTGCGCATGGAGGCGATGACCGCTTACGTGAAGCGCTCCGCAGCGGGTGAGGGCCAGGTGCCGCAGTGGACAGGCATGCGCGCGCCGCTGTCGATGGAACTGGCCGCGCAGGTCGAGCGCCTGCTGGCGGTGCCGGTCGACGTACCCGAGATGCGCGCGGTGATGGCACTGCTGGGCCTGCAGGCGCGGCTCTCCGAACTTCCCGAGGCCGGTCGCCTGCTGGCCGAATGGGTGAAAACACGCGACGGCCACCATCTGTTCGTCTTTCCGTTTGCCGGCCGTCTCGCGAACGAAGGCCTCGCCGCGCTCATGTCGCTGCGCTGGGGCCGCCTCGCACCCAATACCTTCGGCTACGCCGCGAACGACTACGGCTTCGTTCTCAATCCGGCGCAGCCAGTGGATGTCGATACCGGCCTTCTGCACGCGCTGCTGTCACCGCACCACCTGTACGAAGACCTCCGCGACAGCCTCAATGTCGGCGAACTGGCGCGGCGGCAGTTCCGCGAGATCGCGCGTATCGCCGGGCTGCTGCCGCCGTCCATACCCGGGCGCGCGCAGCGCAGCCTGCGCCAGCTGCAGGCTTCCAGCGGTCTGCTGTACGACGTGCTGCAACGCCACGACCCGCAGCACATGCTGCTCGAGCTCGCCGAGCGCGAAGTGTTCTCAGGCCAGCTCGAGGTGCAGCGGCTCCAGCACGTACTGGAGGAATGCGCGCGTCGCGATGTCCGGCTGGTCGCGCCACGGGGGCTCACGCCGCTGTCCTTCCCGCTGTGGGCCGAGGGCCTTCGTGCGCAACTCAGTACGGAGGACTGGAAGACACGCGTGCAACGCGCCGCCAGCCAGTTGGAGAAGCGCCATGGCCGCTGATGCCGCCGACCGGATCGACACGACCATTGCCGGCGAACCGGTCTCGTTGCTCGCCGATCGCGCGCTCTACTGGCCGCGCGAGCAGCGGCTGTTCCTTTCGGATGTGCACCTGGGCAAAGCCGATGTATTCCGCCGTGCCGGCATCGGCCTGCCACGGGGCGGCACGGCGCATGACCTGGAGCGCCTGTCGCGGCTCGTCGACGCCACCGGCGCACGCTCGGCGTGGATCCTTGGCGACGTCCTGCACGGCCCGGTGCATGACAGCCGCTGGCGCACGGACTGGGACGACTGGCGCGCGCGTCATACGGGCATCGAGGTAGCGGCATTGATCGGCAACCACGACCGTGCGCTGGCGGGCGCGGGGCTGGGCATCCGGTTGCTCGGCGAAGCGTTCGATGCCGCGCCTTTCGCGCTGCGCCACGAGCCGGTCGATGTGGCGGGCCTGCATGTGCTGAGCGGCCATCTCCATCCCTGTCTCGCTGTGCCAGGTCTCGGGCTGCGCCGGTGGCCGGTTTTCTGGCTGCGGCCTGGCACCACCATCCTGCCGGCGTTCTCCGCGTTTACCGGCGGCTGCCATGTCGATGCCACGGCGCAGGACGGGCTGATCGTATGCGCGGCGGGCAGCGCAGCCTGGATCCGTCGTCCCCGTGCTGAACCGGTGCCGAGGCCCCGACGCCCCCCGGCTTGAGAAGCTCAGACAGGCGCCTATACTGGCCGCGTCAGTGAACGTTGCTGGCTCCCGGGGGTGCACCTGGCTTCGACGGGGGTTACAAAGTCGCTTGGCGCATGCCGAGGGGGTAGCTTTCCTCGTAAATCCAGCTGCAAAACTCTAGTTGCCAACGACGACAACTACGCTCTCGCCGCTTAAGGCGTAAGCCCCGAAACTGCTTGTGCCCGTGCTCGCAGCGTAGGGTCATTATCACGGAATCGCCGGTGATGGCTGCCCGTCAGTCGCCGGTTAACACAAAGCGGGCTTGTCCTGGAGTGCGCTTTGCACGCCGTGCTGCTCCGGGACGAGAACCAACGGCGAGCTAAGCATGTAGTGCCGGGGATGGAGTGCCCGCGGACGGGGGTTCGATTCCCCCCACCTCCACCAAACATGAAACCCGGTCGATCCGTCGGCCGGGTTTTTTGTTGGATGACGTACCACGCCCGCGCGGAGGCTCCCGCTATGCTGGGGAAATGGAGCAGGAGACACCCGCACCGCAGCAGTGGAAACGTGTGATGCCGCGTGGCAGCCACGCGCTCGCGCTCGCGGTCCTTATCGCCTCGCTTCTGCTCGTGCTGATAACGTGGCGCAATGCCAGGGAGCGCGAAATAGGCGCCGCGCAGCAGCAGTTCGCGACCTATGCGACCGAGCTGACCGAGATCCTCCGGCAGCGGGTCTCCGAATACGAACTGGTCACCCGCGGCGGCGTCTCGCTGTTCGCCTCGGTCGCCCGCCCGACGCCGCGTCAATGGCGGGACTATGTCGAAGGTATGGACCTGGAGCGGCGCTATCCGGCGATCGTCGGCCTGGGGTTCGCCGGCTATGTGCCATCAGCCCGCCTGGACGATCTGCAGATCGAATGGCGGGAGTCGGGCTATGGCCTGCTCAACGTGCGGCCCTGGGGCCGGCGCCCCGTCTATGGGCCCGTGCTGTACATGGAGCCGCGGCGGCCCGGGAACGTCGCGGCGGTCGGTTTCGACATGCTCTCCGAGGCGAACCGGCGCACGGCGATGCTCGCTGCGCTCGAAACCGGCCGTGCACAGCTGAGCGGCCGGGTGCAGCTGGTCCAGGATGACCCTGTTCCGCGCGCGAGCCTGATCCTGTACCTCCCCATCTACCGGGCCGGCGACTCACCACGCACGCGGAACGCCCGCCTCGTATCGTCGCAGGGCTGGATCTACGTTCCGTTCCGTATCGATGACTACGTGCAGACTGCTCTGCATGGGCGACTCGGCGGCAATCATCTTCGCATTACCGACGTAACCCACGGTTCCACGCCGCTGTTCGAATCGCTTGCACGGCCGGAGCAATCGGCGTTCACGGTTGACCGCAGCCTTGAACTCTACGGCCGCCGCTGGAAGCTCGAGTTCCGCTCGCAACCACTGGAGGCCGCCGCACCGGGCCTGCATACGATCCGTGGCACGCTCGCACTTGGTCTGATCGCGGCGCTGTTGATGTACGGCATGGCGTTTTCACTGGCGCAGACGGAACTGCGCGCTCGCCGCATCGCACGCAACCTCACCGAGGACTACCGACGTAGCGAACTGCGCTTCCGCAGCGCGATGCAGTACTCGGCGATCGGCAAGGCTTTGCTGGACAGCAACGCGTGCATTGTCGACAGCAATCCGGCTTTCGCCTCGATGGTGGGCCGCTCGACGGCCGAGCTCATCGGGGTCCCGTTCGACTCGCTGTTCAGCGACACCAACTCGCATGCCGCGCGCACGGAGGATGCCGACGGGGTGTGGCGCACGATGCGCCGGCTTGAACGTCAGGACGGTTCCGTGCGCCATGTCCATCTCACCTACTCGCCGGTGCCGGGCAACATCGGCCAGGACATCACCGGGCTGGTGCAGATGGATGACGTCACCGACCGGCTGCTGGCGGAAGCGCGCGTGCACGCACTGAACCGCACGCTCGAAGCACGTGTTGAACTGCGCACGCGCGAGTTGATGCGCGCGAACCAGGAGCTCGAATCGTTCGCCTACAGCGTCTCGCATGATCTGCGCGCGCCGCTGCGCGCGATCGATGGCTTCAGCCGCATTCTCACCGAGCGCTACGCCGACCGGCTCGATGAGGTCGGGCGCGGCTACCTCGCCCGGGTGCGCCGCGCGGCCGCGCGCATGGGTGAGCTCATCGACGCGATGCTCCAGCTGTCGCGGCTGGCACGCAGCCCGCTCAGGCCCGAGCCCGTCGATCTCAGCCTGACCGCGGAGGAGATCGCCGAGGAACTGCAGCTCGCCGAGCCCGATCGCCGTGTCGCGTTCCTGATCGAGCCCGGCATGGAGGTGGTTGGAGACGCCGCCCTACTGCGGAATCTGCTTGCCAACCTGCTGGGCAATGCATGGAAGTTCACGCAAGGCCGTAGTGACGCACGCATCGAGTTCGGCATCGAAGCGGGCGGAGAGTTCTTCGTGCGGGACAACGGCGCTGGCTTTCCGCAGGAGTACGTCGAGAAGCTCTTCCGGCCATTCCAGCGCCTGCACAACGAGGAGCAGTTCGCCGGTCATGGTATCGGGCTTGCGACGGTGCATCGGATCGTCGAACGCCACGGTGGCGTGATCCATGCCGAAGGCACGGTGGGCGAAGGCGCGATTTTCCGTTTCACCCTTCCCGGGGCAAACGACGAATGATCAGGCGTTCTTGTTGTGCCGGCGCATGGTGCGCTGCTTCTCGCGCTGCCAGTCGCGTTCCTTGCTGACGTCGCGCTTGTCGTGTTCCTTCTTGCCCTTCGCAAGCGCGATCTCGGCCTTCACCTTGTTCGCCTTCCAGTACAGGGCCGTGGGTACGACGGTGTAGCCCTCACGCTGCATGCGGCCGATCATGCCGTCGATCTCGTCCCGGTGCAGCAGCAGTTTGCGCGTGCGACGCTCTTCGGCGATCACGTGGCTTGAAGCGGAAATCAATGGCGTGATCTGCGCATTGAACAGGAACATCTCCCCGCCGCGTATCACCGCATAGGCCTCGGTGATGTTCGCACGGCCCGCGCGGATCGCCTTCAGTTCCCAACCTTGCAGCGCGAGGCCAGCCTCCGTGCGGTTTTCAAGGTGATATTCATAGCGGGCGCGCTTATTGAGCGCGATCGTGCCGCCCGCGGCCTTTGACTTATCCTTGCCGGCCTTGCTGCTGGAATTCTTGCTCATCGCGCCATTGTCCCCGATCGGGAGGCAACGAGGCGACAGGAGGCGCCCGATCATGCCCACCATCCGTCGCACCGCGCTCGTCGAACATTCCTCCGCGCGCATGTTCTTTCTGGTGAACGACGTGCGCGCCTATCCGGGCCGCTTCGACTGGTGCAGCGGCGCAACGGTGCTGGAGGAATCGGATGACCGGATGGTCGCAAGGCTGGAGTTGAGAGCGGCGGGCCTGAAGACGTGGTTCGTCACCGAGAACCGGCTGTCACCGCCGCATTCGATCGAATTGCAACTACGCGAGGGGCCATTCCGCCAACTCAAGGGCCGTTGGGAATTCCACGCGCTCGACGAGTCGGCCTGTCGCGTCACCCTGACACTGGACTTCGAGCCTGCCCTTCGCCTGCTTGCACCGGCCTTCGCGCTCGGCTTCCAGAGTCTTGCCGACCGCATGGTGGATGACTTCGTACGCGCGGCCGATGCTGGTTGAGGCGCCTGTTCGTGTCGAGGTGATCCGCGGATGGCCGGGGCGCTTCGAGTCGGTCCAGCTGTCACTGCCCGCCGGGAGCACCGCGGCACAGGCGCTCAGGATGGCGGGCTGGGGCGACGACCCGGAAATAACCGGGCTTGCGGTCTATGGCCTGCGTATTACGCCCGAATACCGGCTGTCGGACGGAGACCGGGTCGAACTATTGCGCCCGCTGACTGCTGACCCGAAGGATGCGCGCCGCCGCCGGGCGCTGCGCGGCAGAGGCTGAGCGACGGTTCAGCGCCGGCGGCGCTTCTTGTCTTTTTCCTTGTCTTTCGCGAGATTCGGCCCGAACTGCCGCACGGCCGCCTGGGCCAGCTGTTCGTCCTGCTCGGGGAAATAATCCCCCTCCCAGCGGACGACCTTGTCGCCCTCGAAGTACACAATGAAATTCTTCACTTCGGCCTTGCCCACGCGGCCAACGCGCTGGGTGGCGGTGTAATCCCAGCGCTCCTGGTGGAACGGGTCGGCGATCGCCGGCGTGCCGAGCAGCCCGATCACCTGCTGTTTGTCCATGCCGACCTGGATCTGTTCGACCGATGACTTGTCGAGCAGGTTGCCCTGGTAGATCGGCTGGCGATAGATGACACCACAAGCCGAGGTGAGCAGGGCGGCGGCAAGGACGGGAAGCAGCTTGTGCATGGATTCCAGGCTCGGCACGACGAGGGTCGTTGATCGTCCGATGATACACTGCCGTCCGCCTGCGAAAGGCGGCCGGATGCAGCCTGTCAGGCGCGGTTCGGCATCGCGGTCATGCCAGGCGCGTGGTGGAAAGTCGACGGAGCCCCGATGGAATCGCAAGACCTGCGCAATGCCGGCCTGAAGGTGACGCATCCCCGGCTGCGTATCCTCGATGTGCTCGAACGCGCGCAGTCGCGCCACATGACCGCCGAGGACATCTACCGCAGGCTGCTCGACCAGGGCGAGGACATCGGGCTGGCGACGGTCTACCGGGTGCTGACCCAGTTCGAGGCCGCAGGGCTCGTGTTGAAGCACCACTTCGAATCGGGCCAGTCGGTATACGAGCTCGACCGCGGCGAACATCATGACCACATGGTCGATGTCGACACCGGCCGCATCATCGAATTCGAAAGCGACGAGATCGAGACGCTGCAGAAACGCATTGCCGCCGCGCATGGCTACGAGATCGAGGCGCACTCGCTGGTGCTGTACGTCCGCAAGAAGCGTCGCTGACCAAGCCACCGCGCGGTGGCCCGTGGATCGCCCTAGACAACATCCTGCAGCAGGCGCTTCGCCGCGGCGCGCGCTTCCCGCGTGAGCTCCGCGCCGCCAAGCATGCGTGCAAGCTCTTCTTCCCGATCCTTTGGCGCGAGCGCGCGCACTTCGCTCTGGGTCACGCCATCGCTGGCCGCTTTCATGACCCGGTAATGCGAATGCCCCTGCGCGGCGACCTGTGGCAGGTGGGTGACGCAGAGCACCTGCCGCGTAGCGCCCAGCGCACGCAGCTTCTGGCCGACGACGTGCGCCACCGCGCCACCGATTCCCGTATCGACCTCATCGAAGATCATCGTCGGCACCGCATCGAGGCCGAGCGAGGCCACTTCGATGGCGAGGGAAATCCGCGCGAGTTCGCCGCCGGAGGCGACCTTGCGTAGCGGACGTGGTGGCTGACCGGGGTTCGCACTGACCATGAACTCGACACGTTCCGCGCCGGCGGGGTCCGGACGATCGTGTGCGGTCGGCTCCAGGACGACATCGAACATGCCCCCGCCCATGCCCAGCTCATCTATCAGCAGCGTGGCCGCCATAGCAAGTTCGCTCGCCGCGCCGCGCCGCGCGAGGGTCAGTACGGCAGCGGCATCGGTCCAGGCCTCGCGCGCCGAGGAAAGTCCGGCGTCCAGCTGGCCGAGCCGTTCGCCGGCGCCACGCAGGCTCTCCAGCTCGTCACGGAGTTCTTCACGGCGCTGCAGGAGCTGGTGGGGTGGTAGCCGGTGCTTGCGTGCGAGCTCATGCAGGCGGCCGAGCCGACGTTCGAGTTGCTCGAAAGTGTCCGGGTCGATATCGAGATCGCTGCGGATGCGGTCGAGTGCGGCCAGTGCCTCGTCGACCTGGATCGTTGCCATGTCGAGCATCCCGCCAACTTCAGCCAAGCGCGGTTCATGCTCGGCGGCGCGCCCCAGTTCCACGCGCACCTGCTGCAGGGTTCGGGAAAGCGACGGGCCTTCATCGCCGCCGAGGCGATTGAACGCGGTTTCGCACGAGTCGATCAATGCGGTCGCGTGGCCGAATCGGCGATGGTCGATGGTGAGGCGTTCCAGGCTGTCCGGCTCCAGGTCTTCGCGTTCAAGTTCTTGCAACTGGTGCTGCAGCCAGTCGACGCGGTCGGTGACATCGCCTTGTGCGATGAGTCGCTCGCGCTCGTGCAAGAGTGCCGCCCAGCGCGAGGCGGCTTCGGCGACCAGCGCGAGCTGCGGGGTCGTGCGCCCGAATGCATCCAGCAACGCCAGTTGGCTGGTACGCGACAGCAGCGCCTGGTGCTCATGCTGTCCATGGATCTCGACGAGGAATCCGGCAAGTTCAGCCAGTTGCGCGATTGTCGCGGGGCGCCCGTTGATCCACCCCCGCGAGCCACCGTCGGCGCGCACGGTGCGACGGATCCGGCATGAAGTTTCCGCATCGGCGTCAGCCATTTCGTTCTCGCGCAACCAGTCACGCGCGAGCCCGGCGTCGGTCAGGTCGAAATCGGCCGACAACTCGGCGCGCTCGGCGCCATGGCGCACCACGCCGCTGTCGGCGCGCAGGCCGGAGATGAGGCCCAGCGCATCGACGAGAAGGGATTTTCCGGCGCCGGTTTCGCCGGAAATCACCGTCAGGCCTGGCCCGAATTCCAGCTCGGCGGACGTGACCACGGCGAACTGCTTCAGCGAGAGATGGGTGAGCATTCGTGAATTGTGCCTTCGAGCCGTCGCACCCGATAGAACGGGCTCAGCTTGCACGGCCGGGTGGCGCAGCTTATACCGCCCCCATGAATCGCCGCCCGATCGACCCGAGCCAGGACCCGCGCGCGCGGCAGCTGCTGCGCACGTTGATCGGCCGTTATATCCGCAGTGGGGAGCCAGTGGGCTCGCAGACGCTCGTCCGCCATGCCGGGCTGGACGTCAGCGCAGCCACCGTGCGCAATATCCTTGCCGACCTCGAGGATGCAGGGCTGCTGAGCGCGCCACATA
>SCUY01000170.1 GCA_004322525.1 Lysobacter sp.
GCCCTTCAGCATCTCGGTGTGCCGATCGCACCGAACGTCGGCCCTGCGTGTTCGACGTTGGCCGGCGCCGGCCTGGTCCAGGGTGCCAGTGACGCCGAGCGCGCCCGCGATGCCTACGACCGTCTGCATGCGCGCGGCTGGACGGATGCGGCGCTGCGTGTGGGCGCGCTCAGCACGAACTTCGAATTGTGGCGTGCGGTCGCAGCGACTTATGCATCGGCTTACGGCCGCTTCGCTGCGGGCGAACACCCCTGCGGCTTCCGCTACGCCGCCGTGGACCCCCAAGGCGCGGCGCGCGCTGCCACTGCAGCCGAACGTGCCGCGTGGTGGAGCGATGCGAGCGGGATCCCCCCCGGCGCCGGGGTCGCGTTGATCGCACCACAAGGCGAGCCATTCGAGTCTTTGCGTTGCCTTCGCGCGCTGTGGGACGGGCAGGGCGCTGCGGCGGCGCGCGTGCGTGCCGGCATCACGGCGACGCGTGCTTCGGCGCCACGACAGGGCCTGCCGATCGTGATCGCGCACGGCGTGAATGACGGGCTGATCCCCGTGGCGTTCACCAGCGCCCCGTACGTGGCAATGGCACGCGACGCCGGCCGTCAGGTGACTTTCTGGCAGGTCGAGAACGCGCAGCACTTCGATGCATTCCTGGGTCTGCCTAGTATGGGCGAGCGATATGTGCCGCTGATGCCCTACATGTACGCCGCGCTCGATCGCGTCTGGGCGCATCTCTACGAAGCGGCGCCGATGCCGATGAGCGCGCATATCCAGTCGATTCCGCGCGGAAACGACAGGCAGCTGACATGGCGGAACCTCGCGGTGCCTGTTCCCTGAACACGACGGGCCGTGATTGAAGGGCCCGCTCATCGGCGCGTCACACCGGCATCGCTCCTGATGCGGGCTTGCCTTGCCTTGGCCCCGGAGCGCGTGCACCGCGTGCAGCCTGCGTTTTCACGGCAAAAGACGTCTGATCGACATGCCCTGCAGGTTCGGGCTCGCCGCGTCTCGCGCATTCCGGCGCGGTTGCACGATGAATCAGGGGTGCCCGCCCCGGGGTTTCGTCAGGCTGTTCAGGTCGCGGCGCCGCTTTAAAGCCGCGGCCGTCTCGAAAAGCGCGTAAGTTCGGAAGATGCCTTTCAGGGCGTAAGCCCGGGCGGTCGACCTCGCGATGGAATGCCGCATCACCTCTGAATTCGAAAATCGGCTGCGCGGTGGCGCTGATTCGAGGGCGCTTGGCCGCGCGACGGCCAGCGCGTGGAGCGGCATCGTCGAAAACCTGCAGCCGGTGATCGGCGTACGTGGCGTGGAATCACTCGCCCGGCGCTGCATGTTCCTGGCGGCGTCGCAACACCCCTGGCTGGGCGAGGTGAGGGGCCCGGAGGGGTCCACCATCCTGGCCGGCCCGTTGGCCGCGGCCTTCGAGCAGCAGACTCCGCAGGAAGCGGCTGCAGGCGGGGCCTTTCTACTGAATACATTGAACGAGCTGTTGGCCAGCCTTGTTGGCGCGTCACTTACGGCGCGCCTGCTCCAGCCTGTCTGGAATGATTTTTTATGCGGTACGGAAACACAAGGCGGCACAGCATGAGCAGCAAGGTAGAGATCAGCAAGCTGGCGACGGGCGTGCCGGGGCTGGATACCATCCTGGGCGGAGGCATTCCGGAATTTTCCTTCAACCTGATCTGCGGAACACCGGGCTGTGGCAAGACCACGCTGGCTCACCAGATGATGTTTGCACTGGCCACGCCAGAGCGGCCCGCGCTGTACGTGACGGTGCTGGGCGAGCCTCCGCTGAAGATGCTCCGCTACCAGCAGCAGTTCGGATTCTTCGACGAGGCGCAGGTGTCGAAGTCCATCCACTTCGTCAATGTCTCCGACGATGCCATGACCGGTGACCTTGACCGCGTCCTCTCACGCATCGAGGCCGTTGTGGAGATGCACAACCCGGCGCTGTTGTTCGTCGATTCGTTCCGCTCGGTAGGGATCGCCGCCGCGTACGGCGAAAGGGGCGGAGACAGCGAGTTGCAGAAGTTCGTGCAGCAACTGGGCATGCTGATGACGACCTGGCAGGCCACCACGTTCCTGATCGGCGAATATTCCGACGATGCCGAAAGCAACCCGGTGTTCACCGTTTC
>SCUY01000171.1 GCA_004322525.1 Lysobacter sp.
CTTCGGGATGCGCGAGCAGCGCGTCCCGAAGTCGAGGGTGTGATCGTCGCGCTCGTCGATGACGATTCCCACTGGCCCGGCTGGACCACGCGCCAGGGCAAGCCGGTGCGTACATGTACCGGCGGTGCTGAACGCGCCGATTCTGTGCTGGCCGCGCTGCGTGCACTGGGCGATGTCGACGAAGCCGCCCTGGTTCTTGTCCACGACGCCGCGCGCCCGAACCTGCACCTTGACGACATTTCCCACCTGATTGCCGCTGCCCGCGCGCATGCCGATGGTGCGCTGCTCGCGGCGCGGGTCCACGACACGCTCAAGCGCGAGAGCGCGAACGGTATCTGCGCATCGACCGAGCCTCGTGAAGCCCTGTGGCGCGCATTGACACCACAGGCGTTCATGCGCGGCAGGCTGATGCGCGCCCTTGAAGCGGCGTTGTCGAAGCGCATTCCGGTGACGGACGAGTCAATGGCGATCGAACTCGATGGCGGTCGGCCCTGCCTCGTTGCGGGACGCGAGGACAACATCAAGATCACCACGCCCGCCGATCTGGCGCTGGCCGAATTCCTTCTCACCCAATCACGCCAAGGGAAACCCGGATGAAAGCCCTGACCGAGTCCATCACCCCCGAGGACGTGCGGCAGAGCATGCAGGGCATCGGGTGGCACATCGATGTGCAGCGCGTGCTCAAGGCGCGGCTGCCCGGATGAGTATCCGCATCGGCCAGGGATTCGACGTCCACGCCTATGGTGATGGCGACCATGTGGTGCTCGGTGGTGTACGTATCCCGCATGTGCGTGGCCTTGTCGCGCATTCCGATGGGGATGTCGCGCTGCATGCCTTGTGCGACGCGATCCTTGGCGCGCTCGCGCTTGGTGACATCGGCGTGCATTTCCCGCCCTCCGATCCGCGCTGGCGCCGTGCCGACAGCCGTGATTTCGTGCGTCATTGCATCGGCCTCGCCCGGGCGCGGGGTTACCGGGTGGGCAATGTCGATATCACCGTACTCGCCGAGCATCCGAAAGTGGGGCCGCATGCCGCGGTGATGCGCGCCTGCATCGCGGCGGATCTTGAAATCGATATCGAGGCCGTGAGCGTCAAGGCCACGACGACCGAACGCCTCGGATTCACGGGCAGGGAAGAAGGCATCGCCGCGATGGCGGTCTGCGTCCTTCTGCGCGCATGACGGCCGGTCTGCTGCCACGTGCCCATGGCGCGCCGGTGCTCGAGGCGAAATTCCGCGCGAGCGATGATGACTTCCTGGTGGAGGAATTGCCGGGTTTCGAGCCAAGCGGGCAGGGCGAGCACCTGCTGCTGACAGTGGAGAAGCGCGGTATGAACACCGCGTATGCCGCGAAGCGCATCGCTGGATGGGCGGGTGTGGGTGACGTGGCGATCGGTTATGCGGGATTGAAGGATCGCCACGCAATCACCCGGCAGCGCTTCAGCGTTCACCTGCCTGGCCGCGAGGCGCCGCCACTGGCCGAACTGGAATCGGAATCGCTGCGCGTGCTGGAGGCGACCCGTCATTCGCGCAAGCTGCCCCGCGGCGCGCTGGCAGGCAACCGGTTCGTGCTGGTGCTGCGCGACGTGGCAGGAGACAGGGACGCCATCGACGCGCGCCTTGCCTCGATAGGGAAGCACGGGGTTCCCAATTATTTCGGCGAGCAGCGCTTCGGCCGCGGTGGAAACAACGTCGCGCAGGCGACCGCGATGTTCGCCGGCCGCCGCGTGCGTCGTGAAGAGCGCGGCATCCTGCTGTCGGCGGCACGTTCGGAACTGTTCAACCGGGTGCTCGCCGCACGCGTGATCGGCGGCAGCTGGGATCGCGGCTTGGAAGGTGAGGTGTGGATGCTCGATGGCCGGCGCAGCATCTTCGGCCCCGAGCCGGCATCGGCGGAACTCGAGGCGCGTCTGGCCGCTTTCGACATCCATCCGACGGGCCCGTTGTGGGGTCGCGGCATGCTGCGATGCGAGGCGGCATGCCGCGATCTGGAAGCCGCCGTGCTGGATCAGCAGGATGGCCCGGTGCTTCGCGCGGGACTCGAGCGCGCCGGGCTGGAGCAGGAGCGTCGCGGCCTGCGCCTGAGACCCGACGGGCTGGTGGGCGGCTGGGAGTCGGACACCGTGCTGCGGCTGGAATTCGCGTTGCCGCCCGGAACCTATGCGACGTCGGTGCTGGCGGAGCTGGGTGATCTGGACGGGCTGCATATACCGGGCTAGCTGCCGTTCGTCGACGGGCGCTGCCGGGCGCGGCGGGCGGGCGTATAAGCGAATCGACGCCTGCATGGGCGGGCGCCGAGAAGCGATCGCCTGTCGGAGGCCCGTCATGTCCCTGCTATCCCGTCTGTTCTTTCTCCTTGTCGCCTGCGCCCTGTTCGTGGCCGGCTGTGCAAGCGTCCCCGGGCCTCGCGCGGCAGCGCCTGCACAGGCTGGCCGGTCGACCATCCAGCAGGATGCCCCCTACATGCATCAGGTGGAGAGCATGGCGCGGCGGCGTGGTATCGGCGTGGTCTGGATCAATCCACCGGTCAAGCGGCGCCCGCCACCGCGCTAGCGTTTCGCCAGCAGGACCACGACCGCGCCGGTTCCGCCCTGCGCGGGCGGTGCCGAATGGAAGCCGAGCACGTCCGCACGTTGGCGGAGCAGGCGATCGACAAGGTTCTTGAGGATGGGCGCCCCGCTCGAATCGAGCTCGCCGGCCCGGCGCCCCTTGCCGTGGATGATGCGTACGCAGCCCACGCCATGCCGGCGTGCATCCGCCAGGAATTCGCGCAGCAGTGACTGCGCCTGCGTGGCGGTGAGGCCATGCAGATCCAGCTCTTCCTGTGCGGACAATTCGCCACGCTTGAGCCGCTGGAATGTCGTGGTAGGCAGTACGCCAGCCCGATAACTGAGGACATCGCCGGCACCGGCAAGCTCTTCGTCCATGGCCAGGCGGAATTCGCTGAGCGCTGCCGCTTCGTCGCGCTCGCCCATGCGGGCCCGCGGACGAGGACGTGGGGCGGCGGGTCGCTCGGGAACCGCCGGCGCCGGCCGCACGCGCCCGATGGCTGCGCGGAACAGCTCGGCGTCGTCATGCAGGTCGTCATCGGCCATGGTGCCAGCGTAGCCGCACCGCGCATGCCGATGCGCGACGGCGTCTTCATCATGCGAAAGAGCGATACGGCGCATCGGCTATCATGGCGGCCCGCCGTCGCCGGCGGTGCCCTCCACCCGGCGCCACGACCGCATGCGAGTTCTTGTCAGCAACGACGACGGCGTCGACGCGCCGGGTATCCGCGTCCTCGCGGATTTCCTGCGGGCCGCCGGCCACAGTGTCACCACCGTCGCGCCCGATCGCGACCGCTCCGGCGCGAGCAATTCCCTGACGCTCGATGCGCCGGTGCGCGTCATCCGCCAGGATCCGGACACCTTCCGCGTCTTCGGCACGCCGACCGACTGCGTGCACGTCGCGTTGACCGGCTTGCTCGACGAGGAGCCGGACATCGTTGTCTCCGGCATCAACAACACCGCCAACCTCGGCGACGACGTGATCTATTCCGGGACCGTCGCCGCGGCGATGGAAGGCCGCTTCCTCGGGCTGCCGGCGATCGCCGTCTCGCTTGCCACCGCGGACCATGTCGGCCATCACTACGAGACCGCTGCCCGCGCGGCGGTCGAGCTGGTCGCGCGCCTGGCCACCGATCCGCTGCCCGCCGATACGATCCTCAACGTCAACGTGCCCGACGTGCCATGGAGCGCCATCAAGGGTGTCGAAGTGGGTCGCCTGGGAAATCGCCATCGTTCCGAGGCCTGCATCCCGCAGGTCGATCCGCGCGGGCGGCAGTGGTTCTGGATCGGTGCGGCCGGCCCGGAGCAGGATGCCGGCCCCGGCACCGACTTCCATGCGCTGCGTCGAGGCTGTATTTCGATCACCCCGATCCATGTCGACCTGACGCGCTTCCAGGCGCTCGAGCAGGTGTCGGGCTGGGTGGGCGGCCTTGCCGACGCACTGCGTCTCCCGGCACCGGTGGACGTCTGAGCATGCGCATGCACCTCAAGCCCGAAGCGACGGGTACCGGCCTCACCTCGCAGCGGGTGCGCGACCGGCTGGTGGAGCGTCTGCGCGCGAACGGGATCGCCGACGAACGCGTACTCAATGCGATCCGCACCGTGCCGCGGCACCTGTTCGTCGATGAAGTGCTGGGCACGCGGGCCTATGAGGACACTGCGCTGCCGATCGGGCACGGCCAGACGATCTCCCAGCCCTGGGTGGTCGCAAGGATGACCGAGGCGCTGCTGCAGGCCGGGCCGAAGAAGGTGCTTGAAGTGGGTACGGGCTCGGGCTACCAGGCCGCGGTACTTGCCGCGCTGGGCCTTGAAGTACATACGGTCGAACGCATCGGTGAACTGCTGCGCATCGCCCGCAAGCGCTTCCGGCAACTCGGCATCACGGTGCGCAGCAAGCATGACGACGGCCGAGCCGGCTGGCCTGAGAACGGGCCGTTCGACGCGATCATCGTCACCGCCGCGGCGCCCGCGCTGGTCGATGCTCTGAAGGCACAGCTGGTTCCCGGTGGCGTGCTGGTGGCACCGGTCGGGCCTTCGGCGGGGCAGTCGCTACTGCAGCTCAGGCATGAGTTCGACGGTCGCTTCGAGGAACAGGTACTCGCGCCTGTGGTGTTCGTTCCGCTGCTGTCCGGCACCGTCGACTAGGAGTTCGCTCTTGAAACTGTTCGGACCTCTGTACGAACGTGCACTCGGCTGGGCCCGGCACCGCCATGCCGTGCGGTATCTCGCGATCCTCAGTTTCTTCGAGGCGATCATCTTCCCGGTGATGCCCGAGGTGAT